>CANQLS010000180.1 GCA_947624765.1 uncultured Clostridia bacterium | reverse complement strand
CTTACTCTACTTATAGTAATAGCCCTATCTTCCAATGGTGCACGCATTACTTCTAACGTACTACGCTGAAACTCAGGAAATTCATCTAAAAATAAAACTCCATAATGTGCTAAACTAATCTCTCCCGGCTTAGGTACTTTTCCGCCACCTACTAACGCAACGCTCGAAATAGTGTGATGTGGTGCACGAAAAGGTCTGGTAGTTAATAACGCATCATTGCTCGAAAGTGCACCAGCAATACTATGAATTTTAGTAATTTCCAAAGATTCTTGAAATGTTACATCTGGCAAAATAGATGGGATTCTTCGTGCCAGCATAGTTTTTCCGGAGCCCGGACTTCCTATTAATAAACAATTATGGCCTCCAGCAGCGGCTACCTCTAAAGCTCTCTTTATACTTTCTTGTCCCTTTACTTCCGAAAAATCAAATGCATATTTCTTCTTTTTATTTAACAAATCTTCTACATTAGTTTGATACGAAATTATGCTATTTTCATTTCCATTTAAGAATTCCATTACTTCTAATAAACTTTGCGCTGGATAAATTTCTAATCCTTCAACTACACCAGCTTCTTTTCGATTTTCAAAAGGAATAATTGCTTTTTTTATTCCTAATTGATATGCCTCTATGCACATTGGAAGTATGCCATTTACTTTATTTAATTTCCCGTCTAAGGAAAGTTCGCCAATAAAAACGAATTCTTCTAACTTTGATTTTTCTATATAACCTAAATCAACTAATATTCCAATTGCAATTGGTAAATCAAAATATGCACCTTCTTTTTTAGTATTTGCAGGTGCTAAATTTACAACTACTTTGCTACTTGGAAAATCTACGCCAACATTTCTTAATGCTGCTCGAACCCTTTCTTTCGCCTCTCTTACGCTTGTATCTGGTAATCCAACAATGTCCCAAGCAGGCATACCACGTGCTATGTCCACTTGCACTTCAACCAAATAGCCATCGACTCCTAGAAGCGACATGCTCTTAATCTTCGATAACATTTCTTACACCTCTTATTTAATTTTCATGGGAATTTTTAAAAGAAAAAAATAAATATTTGACTTTCTTCATACATACCATAAGGATATGACAATGTCAAGAAAAAAAGCTCGACAAAATTCGACAAAATATGATTAAAATTTCATATAATAAATAATGAATGAGCTTAGTCATTCATTATTCACTAAATAATATTCCATTTTATCTCTATCCAAAATTTCAATTTCTCTATCACTACAGGTTAATAAAATAATTTGTTTTTCTTTTGAAATATCATATAAAATTTTTAAGATATTTTCTAAACGTTCTTCATCATAATGAACAAAAGTTTCATCCAAGAATAAAGGAATATTTTCTAATCTGCTCGCCATTGCTAAACGAAATCCTAAATAAATTTGGTCAATTGTTCCTAAACTTAATTTATCAATTGAAATAACATCTCCAATTGAATTTTCTACTAATAATCCTTGAATATCATTATAAATAACATTTTTATATCTTCCACCAGTTGTTTTTTCAACACTCTCACGAATTGTTTTTGTAAGATCTGGTACTAAACTTTGTTTTAACTCTTCATAAGCCTCTTCTAATGTATTAAGTGCAAGGCGTATACTTCTTTCTAAAAAATCAATCTCTGCTTTTTTCTCATAAGCGATTTGTAAATTTCTATCAACTTCTTCAGATTGATTTGTTACTTCCTTCAAAGATTCTAATTCGATATATAATTTATGTTCATCTATTAAGCAATCATTTTTGCTTTTTTCATATCCATCACATAAAGTCTTTAAATCGCTTGCTTTTCGCTCCAATAGACTATTAGAAGTTCCATTACTTCGCAATAAATCTAATTCTTTTTGTTCTTTCTTACTCAATTCTTCTTTTGTTACATCAAAATTTAATTCCGTATGTATTTCATCAGGCTTATTTTCGATTTTTCTATAAAGAATAATTCCTAATATTCCTAATATTCCACATAAGCATGTAACCAAATATTGTTTCAAAAAAAGAAATGCAATTAATACTGTTACTAAAATAGCAAATAATAGAGTGGTACCTGTTTCTATTCTCTTCTTTTGATTTTTGCTTCGCTCCATTTTTTCTTTTTGCATTAATTTTTCAGCTGTTTCAAAAGCAGATTGTTTTTCAGTTAATAAATCTGCATATTTCTTTTTTATATCATATACTCCTTTTGCCTCTTCATAATCATGCTCTAACCTTTTTGTTTTTTCTTTACATTCTGTTATTTTTTCTTGCAATTTCTCTAGCTTTTCAGAGTTCTGTACCAACTCTACTTTTTTGCTTTCATATAAATCAATTTCTTTATTAACTAAATTTTTAGGTCGATTTTGTGTTTTGTCAGTTCCTACCTCTTCTAATAACATTTTCTCTAAACGTGATTTAATCTTATCATAAGAAGTGTTCTCTTCACCCAACTGTACAATGTTTGTTAATTTTTGTATTATTGCCTTTTGTTCGTCCTCTTCGACATTAACTTGGTTTTGCTTTACTAACAAACTATTTTCAAATGTTTTTTCATCCATATGAAAATGTGCAATTCCCAACTCTACACCACGTGCTCTATCTTTATTAAATTGAGATGTAATATCATTTCCAGCTTCATCATATACTTTGCCATTATTACGATTGAAATCTCTAAAAATTGTATATTCTTTTTCATCTTGATTATAAACTATCTTACCGCTAAATTCGCCAGCAGTCCAAGGCTTATATCTATCATATTCCGAAAATTTATTACCATCTTTATTTTTATTTACTCCATAAAAAATAGCTTTTACAAAATTAATAAGCGTAGATTTGCCAGATTCGTTTTTTCCTTTTACAACATTTAGTCCTGGCTTAAATTCTAATTTTGTATTTTCTAAATTTCCAAATCCATTAATTTGTAGATTTTTAATATACATACTTCACCTCTAAACTCACGTTGAGGATTTTCGATGCGAAATTTAACACCGAAATTGTCCGATTATTTTTCTGCATTTTCCATATCGCTCAAAGTATAATATTCTTGCCCTTTATATGAAATTACTTCAGTAGAAATTACCTCACCTGTTTGATAATTAATAATATAATTCTTGCTTACTCGTTCCAACCCTAATGCCGTCTTATCACTTTCTGTTTCCAAATAATAATAACCTTTTCCATACGTTACGCCATTAACTTGCATAGGTTCTGCAGTCAAATCTTTTCCTACATATGGATATAATTCTTGATTTAAAATATTTTCTG
>CANQLS010000179.1 GCA_947624765.1 uncultured Clostridia bacterium | reverse complement strand
GTGATATGGGACATATATTAGAAAATATAGTTTATCTTGAATTATTAAGAAGAGGTTATAAAGTTTATGTTGGTAAAGTTGATGAATATGAAATAGATTTTGTAGCAGAAAATAGGGAAGGATTGCATTATTATCAAGTAGCATTGTCTGTAAGAGATGAGGAAGTATTAAGGCGAGAATTGAGAGCACTTGAAAAAACGGGAGATTACTATCCAAAAACTTTATTAACTTTGGATGTTGATTTAGACGCGGATTATAATGGCATAGTAAAGAAAAATGTTGTAGATTGGTTACTTGAAAAATAATTTTAAAATATTAATTTTAATGAAAAAGACAGTTTTTTTCGAGAGAAAAGGACTGTCTTTTATGATAAATTCTTGTTGAAATATTTCGCTTTTTAGTATAAAATAGTAGAAAAAATTAAAAGGGGAAGGAATATGGTTAAAAAATGGGAAAATTATCGTGTAGATGAAACAACAGTTATGAATATTGCAGTTCACAATAACTTATCTTTACTTATGGCAAGGGTTTTGGCAAACAGGGGTATTGATACTGATGAAAAAGTACAAAAATTTTTAAAGCCTCAACTTGATGATTTATATGATCCTTTCTTGCTTAAGAATATGGATATTGCTATTGATAGATTAATAAAAGCAATTGAAAGTAAAGAAAAAATAACAATCTATGGAGATTATGATGTAGATGGTATTACGAGTATTTCACTTTTCTTAAAATTCTTAGAAGATATTGGAGTTGAAGCATCATATTATTTGCCAAATCGTTTAGAAGAGGGTTATGGTCTTAATAATACTGCCATTAAAAAAATTAAAGATGAGGGTACATCTTTAATTATTACTGTTGATTGTGGTGTTTCTGCATATGATGAAGTAGAATATGCAAATTCTTTAGGGTTAGATGTAATAATAACAGATCATCATGAATGTCCTGATAAATTACCTAATGCTATTGCAATAATTGATCCAAAACAAATTGATGATACATATCCATTTCATTTTTTGGCTGGTGTTGGAGTTACGTTTAAGTTAATGCAAGCACTTGCAAAAAGGAAAAATATTGATGAACGAAATTGTTTTCGATATTTAGATATTGTATGTCTTGGTACAGTTGCAGATATTGTTCCACTTGTAGATGAAAATAGAGTAATTGTTAAATATGGCTTAGAAGTTATGCGAAATACTAAGAATGTAGGTTTAAAAGCTTTGATAGCTCTTTCAGGCTATAAAAATATTGATTCTTCTGCTATTTCTTTTGGACTTGCACCGCGTATTAATGCTTGTGGAAGAATGGGAGAGGCAGAGCAGGCTCTTAAAATGTTATTAACAAACGATGAAGATGAAGCAATTAAAATTGCTAATAAATTACAAGAAATGAATTGTGAAAGACAAGAAATAGAAAAAAGAATTTGGGAAGAAGCAGTTGCTATTATTGAAAAAGAAAAGAAATATGAAGATAGTATTATTGTAGTTGGTAGTGAAAATTGGCATCATGGTGTTATAGGCATAGTTGCTTCTAAGATTACAGAACTATATTATAAGCCTTCTATTTTAGTTTGTTTTGAAAGTAATGAAGGAAAAGGTTCTGGAAGAAGTATACCAGGATTTGATTTACATGAAGCATTAAATCAATGTAGTGATTCTTTGCTTCGCTTTGGCGGTCACGAAATGGCAATTGGTCTTACTGTTGAAAAAGATAAATTTGAAGAATTTTGTAATAAAATAAAAGCCTATGCCAAAACTAAAATTCCAGAAGACAATTTGCCAGTTGTTAAAGTTGATGCTGAAATTACCACGAAAGATATTTCTATGGACACAGTAAAGAGTTTGGAATCATTAGAACCATACGGTGAAGGAAATTCAGCTCCTATATTTGCTTATCGTAATGCAAAAGTTGATAGCATTCGCACGTTATCAAACGATAAACATTTAAAGCTTAATGTAAAAGATGGTAATTTTATATTTGATGCAATTGCATTTAATATGGGAAGCATGAAAGATAAAATTCGTATGGGTGATAAAGTTGATATTTTACATCATTTAGAGATTAACCGTTTTAATGGATTAGAAAAAGTACAATTAAATGTAAAGGATATTAAAAAGAGTTTATAATAGAGGGGGGAATAATGTATGGCTACAATTGAAGACATTATAGGAAATGCAAAAAAGTATAATAAAAAATCAAATAGTAAGTTAATTAAAAAAGCATATGATTTTGCTAAAACAGCACATGGTGACCAAAAACGAAAGTCTGGTGAGCCATATATCATTCATCCATTGGAAGTAGCATATATCATTACTACTTTAGAGTTAGATGATGAATCAATTTGTGCTGCACTTTTACATGATGTTGTAGAAGATACACCTGTTACTAGAGAAGAGATTGAAGAAAATTTTGGACCATCTATTTTAGGATTAGTGGATGGTGTTACAAAATTAGGAAAGATAGCTCCATATATAGACAAAGAAGAACAGCAAGTAGAAAATTATCGTAAGTTTTTTATGGCTATGGCAAAAGATATTCGTGTATTGATGATAAAACTTGCTGACCGCCTTCATAATATGAGAACGTTGAAGCATTTGAGTGATGATAGAAAAATTGCTATTGCAAAGGAAACAATGCAGTTATATGCTCCACTTGCTAATCGTTTAGGTATTTATTCTATTAAATGGGAATTGGAAGATTTAAGTCTTTTATATTTAGAGCCAAAGGCATATTTTGATTTAGTGAATGGAATTCAAGCAAAACGTGAAGAAAGAGAGAAGTTTATAAATCAAATTATTGAAGCATTAAAAAAGAAAATGAAGGAAATGAATATACAGTCAGAAATTTATGGAAGACCAAAGCATTTATACAGTATTTATCGTAAAATGCAAAGAGATAATAAAACGCTAGACCAGATTTATGACTTGTTTGCACTTAGAATTATTGTGAATTCTGTAAAAGACTGTTATGCTGCTTTAGGACTTGTACATGAGATGTATAAGCCAATGCCGGGTAGATTTAAAGATTATATTGCAATGCCAAAACCTAATATGTATCAATCGTTGCATACAACTTTAATTGGCACAAATGGTACTCCTTTTGAAGTACAAATTAGAACTTGGGATATGCATAGAGTTGCTGAGTATGGTATTGCAGCTCACTGGGCGTATAAAGAAAAGGGAAGTAGTGTTACAGTATCAGATGATAAATTATCATGGCTTAGAGAGACTTTGGAATGGCAAAAGGAAATGAATGACCCAAATGAATTTTTAAAT
>CANQLS010000178.1 GCA_947624765.1 uncultured Clostridia bacterium | reverse complement strand
CACTGTCCAGTTATAGAATACTTTATTATCTTGAAGATGTTTATAATAATTTTGATAAATATTGCAATGTGTATTATTCTCTTGGCGATCAATTATCTAAAAAAACAATGATGCACGAAATGCAATATAGAATTTTTGCAGATTTTAAAAATTTAAAACCTGTTGAAGATATTCCAGAATATTTTAATAAACTTTTAAATTTTAATAAAAATGAGGTTTATGTTGACTGTGGTGCATATGTAGGAGATACAATTTTATCATTTATTAAATATGTAAATGGATATGCAAGTAAAATTTATGGATATGAAGCAATATCAGATATGTATAAAAAATGTATAGATAATCTTCAAGTTGAAAATTTAATTCCTGATGAATCAATTATATTGCGAAATTATGCAGTATCAGATGCTGAAAAATTTTTAACATTTGGCGAAATAAATGAAGGACCTGCAGTAAATAATGGATATCGAAGGCAGTGAACAAGAAGCATTGATCGGATCCAAAAGACATATAAAGAATGATTGTCCCAAAATGGCAATTTGCGTATACCATTTACCTAATGACATATGGCGTATTCCAGAAATTATAAAATCTATTAATTCAAACTACACCTTTTATCTTCGCAGACATTACGTTATTATTAATAGTAATAAATATGCATTACCATTTGATCTAGTTCTTTATTGCCTGCCAAAAGTGACTCAGTCCACACACACACACACACACACATCAACGAAACATCATATATACAACAAAACACTGCGAGAGTATTTCTTTAAACGCTTTCCAATACAATCCATTGTTAAAGGCTATAAAGAAAGTCCAACAAAATATAAATATGAAATAATTATGAAAAAAATTCAAGAAGCCAAAAATATTTGTTGTTATGGACTTGGAAAGTTATTCCAAGATCATTTTTATTCAATGTCCATTGACAACACCTTATGGAAAAACAAGGTAAATCTGTTAAGTGACAGCAAACATGAGCTTTGGGGGCAAACTATTAACGGTATTCCAATTGTTTCTCCTCAAGAACTTTCAAATTTTGAAAATCTACTTGTAATTACTCATGTATTACATGACGCTTCTATCAAAAAGTCATTGGCAGAATACGGGATAGATAATGTGATAAATATTTTTGATTTGTTTGAGCTTGTTGGTCAACGGTATGAAGTGTCACCAGAAGACGATGTATTCTTTTATTAAACAAGTAGAAGGAGGCTATATTATGTATAAATTTCCTTTGGTAAGCATTTGTATTCCGAACTATAACTATGCACAATATCTGGAACACTGTCTAGATAGCGCCTGTAATCAATCATATAAAAATATTGAAATTCTATTTAATGACAATGCATCTACTGATTATTCATGGGATATTGCCGTTAATTATAAAAAGAAATATGGAAAAAAATTTTATTTCTCAGTTGGACAGAATAAATATAATGTTGGTTCTGATGCAAATTGTGTCCAATTAATGAATAAGGCACAGGGCAAATATATGATGTTTTTATCATCAGATGATGCGATAAATTATGACTTTATATCAAATTGTGTTGAAGTTATGGAAAAGCACCCAACGGTTGGACTTGTTATGACGGATATAAAAGAAATCGATGAGCAGAATTTCCTTGTGGAGCGATCACCTTTTTTCAATAAATCCTTCTTCTGTCCTGGAGAGGATATGGCCGCCGTCTATATGATGGCTGGAATAGCAGTTCCTTCCCAATGTCTTATGCGGCGCAGCAGTAAGCTGAACTCCTTGCGTTTTATTAATTATTCTCCCTTGGTCGCTGGAGATTGGCTGGCAAATTTTGCACTATCTTGTGTCTGTGATGTCGCCTATCTGAAAGAAGCCATGACTGAATACCGAGTACACAGAACCAACGAAACATCAGAATCAGAGAAAAATATGACTGCAATCTATGAACATTATCTGTTGATAAATATTTTTATGCGCATGGCCAATAATGCAGGCTTTACCAAACCCCAGCAGCGTTATCATGAGGCAGTGGAAAAATTGGGAAATATGTGTTTACGCTATGCACGAAAAATGCTTCTGAACAATGAAGTGGATATTGCACAAAAATATTTGAAGCTTTCTGAAATTTTTAAAAAAGGAATTACCTCTGAAGAGTTATACCTTCAACTTAACTCTTGCATTAATGCTGGGAATGAACAGAAACAACTCCTGCTGGCTCAAATGGCCTCTTCAGATATTATCCGACGGACAGTCTCCTATGATCCACCGGAAAATTTTGTAGCATTATAAGGCTTCTGTTTTCGTTTTAACTATTTTTAAACATTAACCAACTAAACACGAGGTGATTTGTATGGAATTTGATCTCATAACCTATTATGATGAAGTTCATTCCGGAAATGTCGTTGATAACACCAAACTATTAAATTATATACGTTCATTCAAACGTGTATATTTATGGGGGGCAAGCTATCTTGGTACTGCCATAGGTAAATATCTTCTAAAAAATAATATTCAATTTTCAAATTATTGGGATATGCGGTCCTCCGAGCTAAAAAATGTTAATGGCATTGATGTCATCATGCCATTTTATACAGATGTCAGCAAAGACGAAACTCTTATCATTTATTGCATAGGAAATAATGTTATACGTCATGTGGTATTAAAAGAGTTAAAATCTAAAGGTTTCAATAACATTATCCGTGGAGATTATCTCTACGAGGGTGCTATTTGTCCGTTTAGCAAATCAACAGGAATAGATGCAAAGATATGTCAAGGTACTATGTGTTGCCGATCCATATTCTGTAATCGCTTAAGCAATATTATAAAATCAAAAAATATGGTAGATAACCCTCTACATATGTTTAGTGTTACAGTAGTAATAAACCAAAAGTGTAGTCTCAGATGCAAATGCTGTACTTCGTATATGAATGAATATACTCCAAAAGACAGGATCAACATCCCTACTGAGCGGGTTCTCGATGATATTGATCGTTTTTTTGGTGCTATGGACAGTCTTGGAACTGTGACAGTTATGGGAGGAGAACCATTCCTTCATCCTGATATTTCTAAAATTGTCCAACATCTGTTGACTAAAGATAATTTTGGACTTGTATCTATCGCCACGTCAGGAACTTTTCCCATAAAGCCCGAGATGTTGGAAGGTTTAAATGATCCCCGTGTAAACATTTCATTTTCCAACTATGAGCAAAGTTTACCCAAAGGACTTGTACAAAACATGTACAATAGCATTGAAACCGTTAAAAATGCAGGTGTATCCTACACTGTTGGAGTAACCATGCCTGAATGGG
>CANQLS010000177.1 GCA_947624765.1 uncultured Clostridia bacterium | reverse complement strand
TTTATGTTTTTTGATTCTCTATGGCTTTCTCTTTATCCTGAATCTTCTTTTTTAACTAAAACAAATGTGTGTGTGTGTGTGTGTGTAGAACCGCAACGGTTTCAAGGTTCCTCATTTTTATTTTCCTCTCCTCTTTTTCAAAATTTCTACTATCATTGTATCAATTTATGCTAATAATGACAAGAGAAAATTTTTTGAAGAAAAATCTTTTATAAAAGTGATTAAAGTGATTTCAGAAATTAAGATAAATTTGTGGAAGACCTACTCGTTGTTGTATTCCAAAATTGGATATCTCGTTTTCTCATCTAGTTTCCAATTTAATAATTTTACAAAACCATCATCTTCCCAATGTTCTTCATTATATGTTTCAACATAAGTATTTAAGGTATCCACAAATTTTTCACTTTGCATCGTTGCTAGTGGTAATGCTTTTGTTTTTTCATCAATTGATAAAATGCCTGCTTTACTAATTCCTGCTTCTACATGAAATTCTTCTGGCCAATAACAACTTTCAATATAATGTGTTCCATATCCCGACTTTATCGCCACAATTCCACCTTTTTCTTTATCAGCATCTAATTCCCCAATCGAATAGCAATTAATAATTTTGCTAATTTCGTTTTGAGTGAATGAAAAAATTCCTGTTATTCCTCCAATCGTTGCTCCTTTTATTTTTCCTAGATTACAAGAATTAATCTTAATATTTGTACTTGATTCATTCCCCGTTAATCCTCCTGCATATCCATTTTCTGCTGTGGCTTCTACATATGCATAATTCATACAATTAACCATTAATCCACCATATCCTCTTATGCCACCAACAGCAGTTTCTCCAATAACTTTTCCCCTGTTAATGCAATTGATTGTTGGTCCAGAGTGACCTACAATTCCTCCTACTGCTACTTTTCCTTGTACAGTGGCATAATTTTTACAATTTGTTACACCTCCATTACTATACCCAGTAATTCCTCCTATATTATTATTTCCTTTTATTTCCCCATAGTTTTGACTATCCGATATTACGGCATGCTCTCCATTAATTCCCCCAACATAATCGTTTCCTTCGATTATTCCATAATTTTGGCAATTCGATAACGTTCCATAACATCCAATAATGCCGCCAATATAATCTCCTGCTGCTTGAATATGAACTCGTGATATGCAATTATCTATAGTACCATTTTCCCCTACAATTCCTCCACACAAGTTACCATCACAAATTATTTCTCCCGTTATTTCTAAATTCTTAACTTTGGAATAATTAATATATGCTCCCATAAATAATCCACCATGGTCTGTAACGTGTTCATATAAATTTTGAATGGCATTGCCCTTACCATCAAATATTCCACTAAAATTTTTTATTTGCAAAAAGCCAATGCATCCATCGTCTGTTTTCGTTAGTTCTGTTCTAATATCTTCTTTCAATGTATCATTATTTAAATCACCATATTTTGTAGTTGTATAATCATTATATGAAAATATTGATTTAAAGTCTAATGTCCTAGCTAATTCTACATACGTTTTTTGTCCAAAGCCATTATTGGGTAACCCTAATTCTTCATTCCCTCCATGCGACATAATTGCAACAGCAACTAAATCCTCAATACAATTGATTTGATATGGCTTTTCTTCACTTCCATTATACTTTCCATTCTTTGTAATATCACCAGCATATTCATCTTCGACGGGAGCTACAGGTCCTTCAATAACGCCATCTTTGTCTACAAGATAATATCTTTCACTGGCTTGAAATTGCACAGCAAATTTATCACTGTCTGCAAATACCACTGTTTTTTCTGCACCGGCAATACTATCTAATGCCTTCCCTAGTGTTTCATCACTAAAACTGTTCATTTCCCTTTTCGCCTGCACTGTAGCCGCACTTACCCATTCTTTTTCTGTTGCGATTTCTTGCGCAATCTTCGCTTCTCTTGCTTTCTCTATCACACCATTCACACCAAAAATTGTAATGACCGCTAAAATTATTATCACTATTATTGTTATAATAAGTGCTATCAATGAAATTCCTTTTTTCATGTGTTTTTCTCCCTTCTATGGCGGCCACTGGCCGCCGCTACACGTTTTTCACAATTTTTATGATTGTCAAAAAATTGTCCAATTATTTTTCGACAGGCAACAAAAAAACATAATAAACAAAAAGTAATTAGTGATAATTAGGCACCGAACTATAATTGGTACCAACTATTCACCATTAACTATTCATTGTTTACTATGTTCTTAATGAGTTTTATTCTGAATTATCAATTTTAATTAAAACAAATGTGTGTGTGTGTGTGTGTGTAGAACCGCAACGGTTTCAAGGTTTCTCATTTTTATTTTTCTCTCCTTTTTTTCAAAATTTCTATTATTATTGTACCAATTTATGCTAATGATGACAAGAGAAAAATTTGCAAAATGGGCATTTTGACATTGACATTTATCTTCTTTTCGGTTACAATAAATATAGATAAAGGAAATCCGCAAAAGCGGTTGACCTCGAGTATTATAGAAAATAACCTCTAGTCTTCAGAAACAGAGAGGTTATTTATTTTTTTTGCTCTTGAGAATAAGTTTCCTTATCCCTCTCAAGAGGATGAGTACTAACAAAAACAAAACTACATCTAATATGTAATCTGTTTGTATCATACGCATCACCTCCCTTCAATGGCACACAACTTTGTTGTCTGCTGTGATGAGAGGTCAACCGCTCTGCCTTATTTCCTTCATCTATGCCAATATCATATCGTATCATTTCCTTTTTGGCAAGAAAATGTTTGAAATTTTTCTAATCGTTTTCATATTTCAAAATCGGATATCTCGTTTTCTCATCTAGTTTCCAATTTAATAATTTTACAAAACCATCATCTTCCCAATGTTCTTCATTATATGTTTCAACATAAGTATTTAAGGTATCCACAAATTTTTCACTTTGCATCGTTGCTAGTGGTAATGCTTTTGTTTTTTCATCAATTGATAAAATGCCTGCTTTACTAATTCCTGCTTCTACATGAAATTCTTCTGGCCAATAACAACTTTCAATATAATGTGTTCCATATCCCGACTTTATCGCCACAATTCCACCTTTTTCTTTATCAGCATCTAATTCCCCAATCGAATAGCAATTAATAATTTTGCTAATTTCGTTTTGAGTGAATGAAAAAATTCCTGTTATTCCTCCAATCGTTGCTCCTTTTATTTTTCCTAGATTACAAGAATTAATCTTAATATTTGTACTTGATTCATTCCCCGTTAATCCTCCTGCATATCCATTTTCTGCTGTGGCTTCTACATA
>CANQLS010000176.1 GCA_947624765.1 uncultured Clostridia bacterium | reverse complement strand
ACTCTTTCTGCTCCATTTATAATAAATGTTCCACTTTCTGTCATTAAAGGAAAATCCCCAAGATAAATTTCTTGTTCCTTTATTTCACCTGTTTCACGATTTATTAATCTTACTTTTACATGTAATCTACTAGAATATGTTGCATCTCTTTCTTTCGCTTCTTCTACTGTATATTTTGTTTTATCTTCCATATAATAATCGAAAAATTCAAGAACTAAATTTCCAGAATAATCTTCAATTGGTGAAATATCTTTTAATACTTCCCCTAAGCCTTCTTCTATAAACCAATCATAAGAATCCTTTTGGACTTTGATTAGGTTTGGCATTTCAATGAAGTCTCCTACTTTTGAAAAATCTTTACGTACTGCTTTCCCAAAATGAGTTTCTTTTAATTTCAAAAAAATCACCTCTAAAATAAAATTTAAGCAGATTTAAAATATGTAATTTTTAAAATATTAGAATTTCTAATATCTATGTAATAACTAGAATATAAAAAAAGTTCTTCTATCCTTATAATTCTAAAGGACTTAAAAATCGCCTGCTTCTCAATTTTTAAGTTTCTTTTTCGTTATAATTCAATTCTTCTTTTTTTATAAATAATCTCTTTTGAATTAAAAATAGCACAATACCGCTATTATATTTACAATATTTTTATTTTACCACTTTTTTACAATATAGTCAAGCTATTTTGCACTTTTCATATCAAAATTAAAAAATTTTCTATCATTTATCCTCATTTATTATCTTATCTATAGATTGTTTTCTCATATCTTTTATTAAATCACAACTCTTATTCAATTTTTGTCTTTCTTCTTCATTTAATTCTAATTGTACTACTTCTCTTACACCATGTTCATTTATAACAGCTGGTACTCCAATATAAATATTATCTTGATTATATTCTCCTTCTAAATACGTAGATACTGTTAATATAGAATTTTCATTATCTAATACAGCTCTTACTAATCTATTAAGAGCCATTCCTATCGCATAATATGTAGCTTTTTTCTTTTCTATTATTTCATATGCTGCATTAACAACACCTTGATGTATTTTCTCTAATTCTTCCATTGGAATATTTCCATCTTTCATAACATCTTTTACCTTCTTGCAGCCAACATAAGCATGTTCCCATGGTACAAAAGAAGAATCTCCATGCTCCCCCATTATATATGCATGAACATTTTTACTTGATATCTGCAAATAATCTGCTATTAAATAGCGTAATCTAGCAGTATCTAAAACAGTTCCTGAACCTATAACTTGATTTTTAGGAAGTCCTGATGTTTTATATACTACATATGACATCAAATCTACAGGATTACTTGCCACTATTATGACACCCTTAAATCCAGTTTCCATTATTTGCTTTGTAATATCTTTTACTATTTTTGCATTTACTTCTGCTAATTCTAATCTTGTTTGCCCTGGTTTTTGCGTTATTCCCGCAGTTATTACAATAACTTGAGCATCTTTGCAATCAGCATATGTTCCTGCTTTAATCTTCATTTTTTGTGGTGCATATGGCAAACCATGTGACAAATCCATTTCTTCACCTTTTATTTTGTTTTCATCAATATCTATTAATACAAGTTCATTTATTCCTCCTCTATTTAACATTGAATATGCCATACTCATTCCTACAAATCCGGCTCCTACTAAGACTATTTTTCCCTTTTTCATACTATCACTCTCCTATAATTTCTTTAAATTATATCATAAATTTGATAATTTACAATAAGATTATCTATTTTTTAAAATATTTAATGTACAAAAACAAAAGAGCATATGTTGTTAAACATACACCCTTTTGTAGAAAATCATTCGTATTTTGCGTGTTCCCTTACGGCCCGATATTTTCCGTTAGGCAACTTCTCCACAAATCCTCTGATTTCCTCCCAGCCGTACATCGAAGGGTGGCAACTCCGTATTGATTGCAATACGTTTAATGCCTCTCCCTCTGTGTCCTTCTCAAATGGTGAGATAAAAACTTCCCGATATACTTCTCTTTTAGCCATCATACTTATTCCTCCTTATAATTGTTCGGAGGTTTGCACCTCCGAAAGTTTACCTTTTCAAAGGTGCAACAACATTGTTACTAGTTTTATTATACCACATTTTACATAAAATTGCAAATTTATTTTGAAACGAAAAATATAATGACATTACCGCACTCTTATCTAGTCTCAAACAATTCTATACAAAAACACATAATCTCCTACAATAACACATAACAGATTTTCTTTACTCTCCAAATCCTCATAATGAATAATATTACCTTTAC
This sequence comes from uncultured Clostridia bacterium, assembly GCA_947624765.1. Classification (GTDB taxonomy): domain Bacteria; phylum Bacillota; class Clostridia; order TANB77; family UBA1234; genus RGIG4465. The sequence goes on along the minus strand of CANQLS010000176.1, from coordinate 1,013 downwards.
TCTGTTCTGCCACATCAATTAAATCCTCTAGAATAGCAACCTCCATAATCTTCAAGCCTCCAAAATCTGGCTTATCAACTACCGTAACAATTAAATCTCTATATTCCTTTAATATATGATTAACCTTTCTCTCATAAGTCTTTTCTAATGATCCTTTGCCTTTCATTAGCTTAATAAAAATAACTATTACACCAACGAGAAAAAACACACCAGCAAAAACATAACAAATATTCCTCTTTATTGATAAATTCTCTATTTCAGGCACAACATTTTCCGAAATACTACTCTCAAAATTTTCCTTTACCTGTGTAACTGTATCAATCACAGGTATATCTAATTCAATATAATCTTCCACTCTCTTTGTACCTATGCCAACATCAGAAAGATTAATATCATACACAATATTAAAACGAACCTTCAAAATAGCATCTATCGCAATATCATATGTCTGTTCATACAAACGTACCAAATCAAGATAAGTATCATAATCTATGCTAACATCATCCATAATTGTAAATTCATCAGTAGCAGTTTTTTTATCGCTCTTACTATCCATTAACATAAAATTTCTGTCCCACACCACTTCATTTAACTCTTCTGTTATTACTGTCCCAACTAATTCAGCAGAAACATTATATTGATATTCTATATCTACTTTTCTATCGCCCTTAAAATCATATTGAAAATTTAACAAAAATGAATCAACCGATTTTGAAGCATAATACTGCGTAGTAGAAATTCTTTCATTCTCATACAAATCATTTGGTTTTAACATAGTCGTATGATTTTCGCTCTTCTGGGCAGTATAACCGATATACTGGTTTTACATTTTCGTTCATATCTATCCCTAATTTTAAAAAACCTATGCTTAAAACAAACATAATTATAATAGCAAAAGCAGAAATATAATTTTCTTTTTTTATATTTCTTTTTGCTCTATCATCTACACTCATATTACCTCTTACACGCAATTTTCTCTTCTTTATCATAAAAAATTCCATTCCTTTCTCGCT
>CANQLS010000175.1 GCA_947624765.1 uncultured Clostridia bacterium | reverse complement strand
GCCAAGTAACTGCCACTGATTTAAGGGCTGGTGCTGCTTTAATTATTGCAGGTTTAATTGCAAATGGTTCTACAGAAATTCAAGGTATAGAACATGTAGATAGAGGCTATGAGCATATTGAAAATAAGTTTAGATCTTTGGGTGCAAAGATTACTCGTTATCATTCTTGAGGTGTACATATGATAAAATTTTGTAATTTATATAGTGGTAGTACGGGAAATTGTACATTTGTTTCATGTAATAATACAAATATATTAATTGATGCTGGTGTAAGTTGCTTAAAAGTTTCGAAAGCGTTAGCTGAAATAAATATGTCCTTAGAAAATATTGATGCTATTATAATTTCACATGAACATATAGACCATACAAAAGGAATTACGAATATTTGTAAAAAATATTCAATTCCTGTTTATGCTTCAATTAAAACTTGGAATGCACTTGAAAGTCTTTCTGTTCAGAGTGGATGTAGAGAATTCTTTACACCAGAAGAGGAATTTACAATTGGCGATTTAAAAGTTTTTCCTTTTTCAATTCCTCATGATGCAGTTGACCCATGTGCTTTTAGTATATATGGTGATGGTAAAAAACTTACTATTGCTACAGATATGGGACACATTACTGATAAAATTTTAGCACAAATGGAAAATAGTGATATTTTACTTTTAGAATCAAATTATGATAAAGAAACTTTAAAATGTAGTTCTTATCCTTTCTTCTTAAAACAAAGAATTGAAGGAAATTTAGGACATCTTTCAAATGAAGTAGCAAGTAAGGCAATCTGTCATCTTTGCCAGAATGGAGTTTCACATGTTATTTTAGGACATCTTAGCAAAGAAAATAATTTTCCAGAGCTTGCTTATCAAACAGTCTTAAACGAATTACAATTAAATCACGTTAATTCTTACGATTTATCAGTTGCTAATCGAGATAAAGTAGATGAAGTGTTAGAATTAGTTTAAAGGAATGATTATGTTCATGAATATTAAAATTTTATGTGTTGGAAAAGTGAAAGAAAATTCTATTTTAGAAGCTATTCAAGAATATGTAAAAAGAATTTCTAAATATGCAACAATTAATATTATAGAAGTTTTAGACGAACCTATTCCAACTCATCCTTCTAGTAAAGATTTAGAAAACATTAAAAAGATAGAAGGAGAAAAAATTAAAAAATATATCAAATCTTCTGATTATGTTATTGCACTAGATTTACGCGGTACGCAATTATCTTCTGAAGAGTTTGCTAATAAAATACAAAATGTTACAACTAATGGTTTTAGTACAATATGTTTTTTAATTGGCGGAAGTGTTGGTTTATATTCTCAATTAATTTCGGAAAGTAATTATATATTTAGTTTTTCTAAACTCACTTTCCCACATCAATTAATTCGTCTATTTTTAGTTGAGCAAATATTTCGTGCATTTAAAATTATAAACAATGAAAAATACCATTTGTAGTTACCTCTTACTTACAGAAGAACGACTAATTTCCATAGGAACAATCTGTTCTTCCATAAGAGGTAATTTTAAATTATATTGATACTTTACATTTAAATATATTGGACTTCCATAAGATTGTACTTTTGTAGTACAATTTATTTTTATGTTTTCTTTTTCAAATCCTTGTTCCTCTAGTTCTTCTAATAAATTATTCTTTTCTTTTGATGTTAAATATCCATACTCCTCCATGATGAAAACATATTTAATGCAGGTGCTTGACAATTTTTCGTACCATAGATAAGGCGTTAATATTTTTACTGCTAATACAATAAGTATGCTAACTAACATCATTCCTATCGCTATAATAATAGGTGTTGTAATAATAGAATTTCCTTTTTGTGTTTTCAATTTTTCCACTATTCCTTTACTATATTTAAATTTACATCTTCATGTATTTCAAAAACAAATATTTTTTCCAAAAAACTTCTCAAAATAATAGGGCGTACATTCACTTTTAAAAGAATATGTAATGTTTCATCATCACATCGTTCCTTTGTATAACTATCTTTTTGACCTTTAGAATAAATTTTATATTCTTCTATATTTATTTTTGAAATTAATTTATCTTCATTTGCTAACTGTTTATTCAAATTATAATTTTCCTGTAAAGCTTCTTCAAAATATTTTTTGTAAGCTTTACTATCATAATTCAACGTTCCCATATTACTTTTGTTTTTATTAACCGCAATTATACCGCTCTTTGCAATTGAGTACATATCTAGTTTTAAAGAGTATAAAGTGCTATTTACATGTGACATGAATATTACCATTACAAAAGTAAAAATAGCAATAATTATAGCTAGCACAATCATAAAAATAATTAATATATTTCCTTTTTGCATAATCGCTCCTATTTTATATATGGTGTTAAATCTCTATTATAAAGCGTATCCCATCTTTCAAATACGTCTAAAGTAATACTTCTAGTTCTTACACCTTCACTAGAATGTGCTTTAACAACTACACTGTATGGTTTAGCTATTCGCGTAAACAATTTGTTTTCTTCAATTTGAAAAGCATCTTTTGAAATTTCTCGAAGCGTACTCCATGAATGTAATGTTTGTTTTGTTTTATAAGGAACTACGAAATAATATACAAAGTAGCCTTTATCATCATTTACTCTTTCTGGATATAAAGTAGTAACTTTTTTATAAACATTTTCTAATTCTTTTAAAGAACTATATCTAGTTTTTACATTTCTCTCCCTTGGTTCTGTCCATTCAAATCTTTTAGTTATTTCATCTAATTTTATAATAGAAGAATCTCCAGCAAATTCAAGTGTAATATAAGATGCATTATTAGAAGTTTCTACTTCTATTGCTAAAACTTGTCCTGCACAAATAAAAGCAGTATCAGTTTTTTTCGCAATTTTTAATGGCTCTATTCCATCTTCGGTTAATCTACCTAATGTAAAAGAATCAATACGTGGAGGAACTGCATCTAAAGTGTAATTTTTATTTTCTGGTTTTACCGTTAGATCTTCTTCTTCTTCCTCTTGTTCGCCCTCTATATGTATATATATTTTTTGCGTTTTAATATCTGTCAAGGCACCATCTACAGTAAATTCAGTTAATAAAAATGCATTGCAAGAAATTTCTAGTTCAATATCAGATTTTCCGTTATAATCATTTTTATATATAGTTATAGTTTTTTCTTTTTCTAGCTGTGTTTTCTTTTCAGCAGTTACAAAATCAACTTTATTTCCTTGCATATTAATTTCTGCATGAATTTCTTTTACGTGTTCTGGTTTTGCATAGTCTGTTAAATTTATGGCTTCGCAACCATATACAATTGGTATTGA
>CANQLS010000174.1 GCA_947624765.1 uncultured Clostridia bacterium | reverse complement strand
ATATTTTTTCTCAAAAAATGGAAAAAGAACGGATTTCATATTTCGCCCCTATATATAAATATTATGAAAAAATGTAACCAGATATATATTATTAATCCAATTAATCCACAAAAGGATCTTTTAGATGAAATATTGAATATTCCAGAAGGGACTTCCATAAATGAACAAAAAACTATCAATATGTTAAAAGCTGATTTTACTTCTAAAGGTCCACAAGATGCAATTGATAACTTTTTTTCAAATGTAATTGTGGAAACTATTTTGCAATCATACGACAAAGAACTTCCAACAGAAAACTCACGAGATGAATAAGAAACTTTTTTAGTTTTATCATTCATCCAGTCACCTTTGGCCTATTATAATTTATATACTATTGAACATTCTCAGAAAATAGTATATAATACATTAGAATTTTGAGAGATGAGGTGTATTATGTTTGATAAATTAGAAAATGTAGAAAAGCGATATGAGGAATTGAATGAAAAAGTTAGTGATCCAGAAGTGATTGCGAATCAAACAGAATGGAAAAAACTTATGAAGGAACATTCAGATATTCAAGATATTGTTGAAAAATATAGAGAATATAAAAAAACATTGCAAACAATTGAAGAATTAAAGGAAATGTTAAATGATAAAGAAATGCATGATTTGGCTCAGGCAGAGTTGGAAGAAACGAAAGACAGATTACCAAAAATTGAAGAAGAATTAAAATTTCTTTTAGTTCCTAAAGATCCAAATGATGACAAGAATGTAATCATGGAAATTAGAGGTGGAGCTGGCGGAGAAGAATCTTCGTTATTTGCTGCTGATTTATTTAGAATGTATAGTATGTATGCAGAAAAGAAAAGATGGAAATTAGAAGTAATGAATATTAACGAAACAGAACTAGGCGGAATTAAAGAAGTTACTTTAATGATAACTGGGAAAGGGGCATACAGTAGACTTAAATTTGAAAGTGGCGTACACCGTGTACAAAGAGTACCAGAAACAGAAACTAGTGGAAGAATTCATACTTCTACTGCAACTGTTGCTGTTTTACCAGAAGTTGATGATGTAGAAATTGAAATAAACCCAAATGATTTGAAAGTTGATACATTTCGTTCTAGTGGAGCTGGTGGTCAACACGTTAATAAGACTGAATCTGCAATTCGTATTACTCACATTCCTACAGGAGTTGTTGTAGAATGTCAAACAGAGCGTTCTCAAATACAAAACAGAGAATCAGCTATGAAAATGCTTCGCTCTAAGCTTTACGAAGCAGAATTAGAAAAGCAAAATTCTGAATTGGCAGCTACTAGAAAAACTCAAGTTGGTAGTGGTGACCGTAGCGAGAAAATTAGAACGTATAATTTCCCACAAGGGAGAATTACAGATCATCGTATTGGTCTTAGTATGTTTCAAGTTGATGAATTCATGAATGGTGGGTTGGACGAAATGATAGATGCCTTGAATGCGGCGGATCAAGCAGCAAAGTTAACGAATGAATAGTAATAATAAATTAGTGAATGATTAATAGTGAATAGTTACGTGTGTTTTAGAGATGTTCCTTTACAGTAACTATTCACTATTTTTTGTTTGCATAATTGTATAATTTGTTGTACATTTAAATGGACACCGTTACATAAACACAATCCCAGTTATTCATTATTTATTTTGCATTCTTCGCTATGTTTTTCTCACTACGGAAATAAGGCAAAAAAGCGAAAAAATGTGTTGACTTATACGCAAGTAAATGGTAAAATATTACTTGTTATTGTTAAATAGCATAATTATGCGAAGACATAGGGAAGGACGAGTTTGAGAGCATATGAAATGTGTAGGAGTAAAGCAAGTATTAAAAGCTGTTAATATGGGTACTGTTAGTACTGTTTATATTGGAAAAGATGCAGAGCCTCATGTTTTAGCAGAATTAATTACAATTTGTAAATCAAAGAATATTCAATTAGTAGAAATTGATACAATGAAAAAATTAGGTGAGATGGCAGGAATTGAAGTAGGGGCTGCTACGGCTGCCGAATAATGCTTGACTTGGTAGCATAGCTATCATTCAATAGATAGTTTATTTTTAAGGAGGTGAAGAAGAAGAAATGCCAACAATTAATCAATTAGTAAGAAAAGGAAGACAAGACAAAACATCTAAATCAAAAGCTCCAGCATTACAAAAAGGTTATAACTCTAAGCTAAAAAAGGTAACAAACCAATCAGCACCACAAAAGAGAGGAGTTTGCACAGTTGTTAAAACAACAACACCTAAAAAGCCAAATTCAGCTCTAAGAAAAGTTGCAAGGGTAAGATTAACTAATACCCAAGAGGTTACAGCATATATTCCAGGTATTGGACATAATTTGCAGGAACATAGTGTTGTTTTGATTAGAGGCGGAAGAGTAAAAGACCTTCCAGGTGTTCGTTATCATATTATTAGAGGAACACTTGATACAGCAGGTGTTAAAGATAGACAACAAGGAAGATCAAGATACGGAGCCAAAAAAGCTAAAAAATAATTGATTTAGAGAAAGTGCTTTTTATATAGATAAATAAATTTTGAGTTTCAACTCTAAAATTCTAACATCTAATAAAGCACTTACGGAAAGCGAAGTAAGCTTTCAGAGTACCTTAGTAAATGAAATATCATTTACAAAGAAACAAAAAAGGAGGGAAGAATAGTGCCGAGAAAAGGTTATGTTGCAAAAAGAGAAGTATTACCAGATCCACTATATAATAGCAAAATTGTTACAAAATTAATAAATAATGTTATGGAAGATGGTAAGAAGACTGTTGCTCAAAAAATTGTGTACGATGCGTTTGATATCGTTAAAGAAAAAACTGGTAAAGAACCATTAGTAGCTTTTGAAGAAGCAATGAATAATGTTATGCCAGTTCTAGAAGTTAAAGCAAGAAGAGTAGGTGGAGCCACATATCAAGTTCCTATCGAAATTAGAGCAGATAGAAGACAAGCATTAGGCTTAAGATGGTTAGTAAGATATGCTAGAGAGCGTAATGAAAAAACCATGAAAGAAAAACTTGCTAACGAAATAATGGATGCAATTAACGGAATGGGAGGAGCCTTCAAGAAGAAGGAAGATACTCATAAGATGGCGGAAGCTAACCGTGCGTTTGCTCATTATCGTTGGTAAAATGTGTTGAAAAATAAATATTAAAAATAATAAAGAAGGAGGAAATATTGTGGCAACCGGAAGACAATTTTCACTAGAAAATACAAGAAATAGTGGAATAATGGCTCACATTGATGCTGGTAAAACAACAACAACAGAGAGAATATTATTCTATACAGGTAAAACA
>CANQLS010000173.1 GCA_947624765.1 uncultured Clostridia bacterium | reverse complement strand
AATGTTCTAAACACCTGATAACCATCCTTCTTTTTTCTGCAGTAATCTTCCCTGATAACATTTCGGTACGCTGTTAAAAAATTTTTTATATCTTTCCTAAAAACATTCTCCTTTTTTGAAATTGACGCACGAAACTCTATCTTTTTTAAATCATGGTTTTGAAACTGCTTCCTCATTGCCTGTTCCCAGTATGCGATCTGACTATTCACCCCTTTTCTAATAGAAACAATATTACCAAAAAACCTATTCATTCCAGAATCTTTTCTATAATATTCTTTTTGAAAATAATCTAAACCTCTTATTGTTTTTTTCTGTACTATACAGCCAAATATATAATTTTTGATTCTAAGATATTGAAGAATCCAGCTAAGCACTCTTGTTTTTTCCTTCTGATCTGAACTTAAATCAGGTGTCGCATATTCTTTAAAATATCTCATTGCGTAAAACAAGAAAATATTTTCATCCAATGTATGGATATTTTCCGAAATATGAAACAACTCTCTTAATATTGACCTGTCTTTTGGCATCTCTGGAAGTATCTGCTGTAATGTTTCCCAAAGTTTTCTGAAATAAGTAATAATCTCTTTTCTTTTCATTTTTTCATTTATAGTATCTTTCCATTTTTTCTTATAAAACTGTCCGAGTTCTTCTCCATTTTCAAAATAACTGACAATATTCCCCAACTCCTTTTCCTGTAAATCTTCTTCCTGTTGCGGAACCTGATAACCATTTAATATCATTGCTGTCCAAACTCGGACGATACCAGCTGACAGTACGTAAAAAAAAATTTCATTTTCTTCTATATTTCCTTGGCTTAATTTTATATTCAAGTTTAAAAACATTTTTTCCGATTCACTATCTACAGGCTCCATAAAAGCTTCCCACAATTCAAAAAATGATAATGAAACCCCTTTATGCAAATGATTTTCAGACACACCTTCCCTTAATACTGCCTCCAGTTGCTGATCTGCTATTTCAATCTGTCCATAGTAATTATCCAAACACTCCACATCATTCTCTGGATTGCATGCCATAAAAATCATTACAATAAAATCCAACGGTATATGTATACTCATACTGTGAAAAAGAAAGAGTTTATTTATATCCCCAAAACCGCCAAAAAAATCTTCCTCCGCAGAATTTTTCCAGTATTTAAATATAATCCTTCCATCTCTCTGAGAAATCATGGAACACATAATCTTCCAAAAACATTCATAATATAATTCAAAAACTTGTTTATACTTTTTTGTTTTTAGATGATATAAATAACATTTTTTCAAATACAAATAAATTTCATCATAAGAATAAATAGAACAATTTTCCTGTATATAATGCACTGCCCTCTCTTTTAATTCTTTTTCATATTCTTTTGATTTTTCCTTATTATCAAGCATACATGCAAAATAATCCTTTTGAAAAAAATCAATGGAGGCAAAAGGATAACAAAGAATTGCCAAGTAACGGTTAATCGTATCATTCATATCTATTTTCCTTTTCCATTAATCAAATAAACTTTCAAACTCTTCTTCATCCATTCCCAGATTTTTACCCACTATATCATAAGCATCACTGAAAACTCGTTTTTCCGCAATTTCCTCACTGTCAAGTAAATACTCTACCAGTGTCTGAATCCTGTCCGCCCGCTCTCCTGCTTTATTTTTTTCAATATCGTTTGATTGCAGATAACGAAGATAACTATGTAAATAGAAAACATAATCTGTATCCAATTTATTTTTATTCTCTTTTTTATCCTCTTTTATTTTTTCAAATACTTCACTTCTTAATTCTTTTAATTGATTTGTTAAATCTTCATCCATAGAATTCCTTATTAACTCTTCATTCATATTACTTAATCCAAAATCTTCTGATTCCATTGCTTCCAACAATTCTTTCCATATTGAATCACTTTGTTCACTATTATTTATTATGGCTTGATATAAAGAATAATTTACTAAAGGAAGCTCTTGCATTTCCATTAATAACTTTCTGAGTTCTTTTTTCCCATATCGCATATTCGGATGTTTACTCAAAAATTTTTGAAGCATACACTGTATAAACAGCACTTCCGTTAATTCAATATAACATCCTCCACCTCCAAAAGATGCCTCGTCTAAATATTTCTTAAATGAAGATTCCTTTTCTAATTCGCTTTGAAATCTTTTAGCAAGCGTTTTTGTCACACCTTTTTCGCAATCTTTAAACTGCGCATAAACACCATCTGGTTTAAAAACTTCCGCAGCATCAAATATCAATGGTCCTTTTGTCATTACAGAAAGATATTCCATTCTTTTCTTATCTATAAAGCCATATATGTGATTTTTTACATAAGAAATATTCCATAAATTCTGATCATCAATTTCCATAATTACTTTTTCTTTTTTTGAATTGTCAGAATTTTTATAACCACTTTCACTCAATTTTTTTGCCGTATAAGAATTTAACACTGCTTTCATCCGGTTTATTAATGTTCTTGCTAATCCGTTAGAAATTGTATCCATCATTATTTCTTTTAGTTCCTCATTTTCACATTTATATATATCGCTTTCTATCTTCGCATCTTTTAATAATTCCTGCCCATATACCACATCTGATTTTAATGGAAGTTTTTTCAACAATATTTCTATCTCATCCTTTAAATACAAATATAAATATGATAGATATTCTTTACTTTCCTCTTCCGTTTTCTTTAAATCTGAAACGGTTGTTATAAATGCCATTGCAATTTTATAAATGTCATCAATTAACTCAGATTTTTCTTTTATTATACGGGATATATTTTCTCTTCCTAATCTTTTAATAAAATTAATACTAAAAATAAAATCACTTTTCATTAAAAACCCTAATAGCATTTTCGATATTCCCATTTTATTTTCTTTGGCAAATTTTTCTTTGACAAATAAGTCTTTATATTCAAATAACGCAATCTTCTCATCTATAGATTCATTTTCAATATACGTTTTTATAGTTTCCTCTTTCATTTTTTTGTAATTCTCATCTTCATTATTTAATTCAGAAAATAATCTTGCAACAAAATCAATAAACACAAATATCGTAAATCGTTCTTTTGGAGAAAACTCTTGTCCGCCTTCTTTATATAACCAGCTGAATGCATTATCAAAATATACTTTTATTTTATTCTGCCTCCGTATAATAACCTTATTCAGTAAATTATCTCTATACTTGGCATATAATGGCTTGGCATATAATATTGTTTCTATCAGTCTCCATTTTACTGCAAAATTAACTTCCTCATTTTTTTCTAATTGTTCAATTTTAGTTTCAACTATATCTTTAACTTTAAAATTATCAGTTAATT
>CANQLS010000172.1 GCA_947624765.1 uncultured Clostridia bacterium | reverse complement strand
TTAAGTTTTTGTTACAGAAATATTACGTACAACTGGGTTTCTTAAGTTTTGTTTGTTAAAACTATTATCTAGTAACTAAATCAAAGTTGCAGTATAATGTTTTCACATCAAATAATTTCTGACGTTTTATAAAAATATGTAGAATAAATTTAAGATTTGGTCGGAGTGATGCGATTCGAACGCACGGCCTCTTGGTCCCGAACCAAGCGCTCTACCAACTGAGCCACACCCCGACATAAAAACGGCGTTTGTCCGCCGTTTCCATAAGTATAAATCTATTTAACTTTTTTTGCAAGCTTTTTTCTTTTGATAAAGTGTTTTCCGATCTCTTGTAAAGCATTTCCAACAACAATTGTAGTGCCATATTCATTTAGTTTTCCTAAGTAAAGTTCTGCACTTGGAACAATGGTGGCAAAGTCTAAAATGTGATGAAATGGCATGTTTGCTATTTCTAAATAATATTCTCCGTTTAATTCGTATAATGTATTTTCAGGTAATTGTTTTAAGTCAATAGTTTGACAAAAAGCACAAATGTCATCGAAAGAATTAAATACATATAATACTTTTGGTGCATTTAATGTTGCGTTTTTTCTTTTTAACTTAAAACTTTTATTTTTAATTTTATTTCTTTGTAATAGCTGAGATGGAACATTAGAATCAGATTTTGTAACTATTAAAGTAAAGGTTCCTGAACCTGTGCTAGCTGCTTCTACATAAATCATGGATTCATCAAAATCAAAGCCATATTCACGCTCAGCTTTTGACATCATATCCCAAAACAATTCCTGAGATTCAGGAGAATTGTATATAAAAGATTGTAAGTCTATGTTTCTTTCTTCTAAGTCAGCCATGCTTAATGTAATTTTTATCTTGTTTTCATTCAATTTTTCTATTTTCAAGCAAATGCACTCCTTTCCAATGATAGAAACTACTTTAATTATAACGCTTTTATTATATTTTGAAAACCATCAAATAATGGTAATATATTATACGATACGTCTATGAAAATGGTACTTTGTACGCAATGCATTATATTAGCAAAATTTTAGCTTGTCAATTATTATGTTCTAAATTTCACAAACATATAATAAATATTTTATTGTGAATATGATTTTGCTTGGAGGCGTTGAGATATGAATAAAAAATTGTTTATTATTGTGTTGATTTTAATTGCAATTATAGTTGGAGTTGTGTTGGCATTGCCTAAAGAAGAAAAATATGATGAAGAAATTGAGGTGTTAGATGGAAAAATAGTGCTATATTTTAAAGGAACTGATGCTATGCAATTAGAAAAAGAATATAGAAATGTTTCTATGGAAAGAATTAAAAATGATATGGCTAAAACTATTGTGGAAGAGGTGTTAAAGGGACCAATGTTAGAGGGATTGCAAACTACAATACCAAAAGATACTACTTTGAGAAGCGTTACTATAGAAGAAAATAAGATAATTGTAGATTTGTCCAAAGAATTTGAGGAAAATCAGCAAAATAATGAAGCGGATAGTTTGCTTGCAATTTATTCAATTGTTAATTCGTTAACTGAAATTACTGAAATAGAAGAGGTTGAGTTCCTTATTGAAGGTGAACGAAAGGATACATATAAAGGTTATTTCAAAATGGATAAACCTTTTCAGAGAAGTATATAGATCACTGGTTGTTAGTGTAAGTTTTTAATGCTTCATATGCATTTTTAGGCGACATCTCTTCTAGCATTTCTGTAATTCTACAAGCATAATAATAATCTTGTGAATTATCATATAAAACTGGTACGTCAATATCTTTATTAAGTACAGAAATTTTTTCAGGTAATATAGAAGTTGTAATAAGAACTTCGGGATTTTTGTAAGTGCCTAATATATAATCTTTATATTCGATAGCTTTTAAATTTTCTTTTTCGTTAGAAGTTTCCACGATTTTGCAATAGTCGGGTGAAACTTCTATTTTTAGTCCAACATAATTTTCAGAATTGAATTTTTCAATATTATCTTTAGGATTTAATAGAGCAGTAATGCATTGTTTCCAATATCCATTTAAAATTACTTCTTTATCAAATTGTTTTGATAGACGAATACCATATTTTAAATAATCAACTACTTTTTCTTTTAAAACGTAACGATAAACAATAGCCATGTAAATACCTCCTATGCATTTAGTATATAGTATTGAAAAAAATAGTCAAATAGATTTTTAAAATAATTTGGAAGTATATTATTAGTATTTATAAGGACTTTGTTAGACAAAAATATACAATAAAAGAATTTGACATGAGTAATTTAAAGCTTTATACTATAGGTGATTATTTCTAAGAATGAAAGGAATGATAAGAAGATGAGTAATTTAGTGGAAATTAGATGGCATGGTAGAGGAGGACAAGGTGCAAAAACAGCTTCTTTACTTTTAGCTGATGCTGCATTTAATACTGGAAAATATATTCAGGGCTTCCCAGAATATGGACCAGAAAGAATGGGCGCACCAATTACTGCATATAACAGAATTAGTGATGAAAGAATTACAATTCATAGTAATATTTATGAGCCAGACTATGTGGTAGTAGTAGATGATACACTATTAGAATGTGTTGATGTTACCGCAGGTTTGAAAGAAGAAGGAGCAATTGTTATTAATACAACAAAATCTCCTGAAGAAGTAAGACCACTTCTTAAAGGATATAATGGAAAAGTTTGTACAATTGATGCTAGAACAATTTCTGAAGAAACTCTAGGAAAGTATTTTCCAAATACACCAATGCTTGCAGCAATTGTAAAAGTAAGTGGTATTATGGATGAAGAAGTATTTTTGAAAGATATGGTAGAGTCTTTTAAACACAAGTTTGCAAAGAAGCCAGAGGTTATTGATGGTAATATGGCTGCTTTAAAAAGAGCTTTGAATGAAGTAAAAGGACTATAGAAGGGAGAAAATAATATGTCAGAGAGAGAAAGATGTAAGATTAATCCAAGTTCTACTTGGGAAGAAATGACTATTGGTGGAACTATTTATGATGCAGCAAATGCGAGAGATTTTAAGACAGGAGATTGGAGATCAAGAAAACCAATTTTCTTAGAAGAAAAATGTAAACAATGTATGCTTTGCGTACCAACATGTCCAGATAGTGCTATTCCAGTATCGGAAGATGGTAAGAGAAAAGATTTTAATTATGATTATTGCAAAGGCTGTGGCGTTTGTGCAAAGGCTTGTCCATTTGGTGCAATTGCTATGGAATAATAAATGATGATTAATCAGTGAATTTTTTAAGTGATGAAAGGAGATAGAAAATGAGTATTAGAGAGAGATTAAGTGGTAATGAAGCTGTTGCCAA
>CANQLS010000171.1 GCA_947624765.1 uncultured Clostridia bacterium | reverse complement strand
CAGCGGGTTGTACTGGAGTTAAAAGAACTACTGGGCAACATCCAGGCGGAATTATAGTTGTCCCTATGGGAAATGAAATTTATGAATTTTGTCCTGTTCAACATCCAGCTGATGATGCGAATTCAGATATTATAACAACACATTTTGATTATCACTCAATAGATCAAAACTTATTGAAACTAGATATTTTAGGACATGATGATCCAACTGTTATTAGAATGTTACAAGATTTGACTGGAATAGATCCAAAGAGCATACCTTTAGATGATAAAGATACAATGTCAATATTTAGTTCTACCGAAAAATTAGGAGTAACACCAGAACAAATCAATTCTGAAGTTGGAACTTTCGGGGTTCCTGAGTTTGGAACTAAATTTGTACGTGGTATGCTTGTTGACACAAAGCCAACAAAATTTGAAGAATTATTGCGTATATCTGGCTTATCGCATGGTACAGACGTTTGGCTTAATAATGCTCAATCTTTAATTGAAGCGGGTACTATAAAATTGGAAGAAGCTATTTGTACTAGAGATGATATTATGTTATACTTAATTAAGCAAGGGCTACCACCAAAACCATCATTTAAAATAATGGAAAGTGTTCGTAAAGGAAAAGGCTTATCAGAGGAACAGGAAACTATGATGAGAGAATATAACGTACCAGATTGGTATATTGATTCATGTAAAAAAATTAAGTATATGTTCCCCAAAGCACACGCTGCAGCATATGTAACTATGGCTTTCCGTATTGCATGGTTTAAAGTACATATTCCAAAGGCATATTATACTGCTTTCTTTTCAATTAGAGCAGATGAATTTGATAGCGACATAATGATTCATGGAAAAGAAAGAGTAATAGCAAAAATGCGAGAAATAGATATGCAAGGAAATGAAGCTACACAAAAGGACAAAAATATGTATTCAATTTTGGAAATTGTATTAGAGATGTATGAACGAGGCATTACATTTTTACCAATTGATTTATACAAATCAGATGCTACTAAATTTTTAATGGAAGATGACGGAATTCGACCACCATTGAATAGTATTCCTGGATTAGGCTCTGTTGCAGCATTAAATATTCAAGCTGCTAGGGAAAAGGAAGGAAAATTTATGTCAGTGGAAGAAATGAAAATTAGAGCTGGCGTTGGTAAATCGGTAATAGAATTGTTAAAAAATGCAGGGTGTCTAAAAGGAATGCAAGAAAGTAATCAAATGAGTTTATTTGCATTTGCATAAGAAAAAGGAGGTAAGGCAATGGATAATATTATTTCGAGAACTTTAGATAGCATAATTGAGCCAGTTACAAATTTTATTGCTTCAATACTTACAACAGTTATTTCTATAAAATGGCTTTCTATACTTATTTGGATAATTATTATAAATTTAGTAGGCTTTATCTTAATGAAACGCGATAAACAATATGCAAAAGAGGAAAAAAGGAGAGTAAGAGAAAGTACATTATTAGCAACAGCAGCCGTTGGTGGTTCTATTGGAATTTATGCAGGAATGTATCGTTTTAATCATAAAACACTACATCAAAAATTTACTATTTTTGTACCTATGATTATGCTTTTTCAGGTAGCGTTTATCGTATATATGATATTTTCTTAATGTCATTATATGTTGGCAACAATTTTAAAATATAAGGAGGAATTTAGTATGAATATTAAAATTATGGGCAGAAATATTGAAGTAACAGACGCAATGAAAGACTATATTGAAAAAAAATTAGAAAGATTGGAAAAATTTGAAGGAAAAAATACAGATGTTACAGTTACATGTGGAGTAGAAAGAGAAGATCAAATTGTAGAAATTCAAGTTAATAAAGATGGCGATTTTATTCGTATTGAAGAAAAAAATCCAGATTTATACGCTTCTATTGATTTGGCTATAGATAAAGTAGAAAGACAAATGAGAAAAGGAAAAGAAAGACGAAATGATAAAAATAAACAAGAAGCTTTAAAAGAAAAGTTAATGGGAATGTTTAGTGGAAAAGATACTGAAGAAGCTGGCACAATCACAAAAACAAAATGCTATGAAATTAAACCAATTACAGTAGAAGATGCTAAATTAAAATTAGAAGAAAACGAGGATATGTTTCTAGTTTTCGTAAATGCTGACAATAATGAAGTTAATGTTATTTATCAAAGAGGAGACGGAACGTTTGGAATTGTTGTTCCAGAGTAATTGTAAAAAAAGAAAATCTAAAAATCAAAGATTTTTCAAAATGACCAAAAATTGTTAGGCTAAAAAACGAAATATCGCACATCATATATATTGAAAAGAGGACATCTTTTCGTATGTATGATGTATTTTTTACTTTATAAGTTGAAAATACACCATATTAACTAAAATCACACGGAGGTGAAAGAAATGGCAAGCTCAAACAAGCATACAGTTCCAGAAGCTAAAGATGCTATGAACAAATTTAAAATGGAAATAGCAAATGAAGTTGGTGTTAACTTAAAACAAGGTTATAATGGTGATTTAACATCAAGACAAGCTGGTACAATTGGTGGTAACATGGTTAAGAAGATGATTCAACAAGCTGAATCTCAAATGGCTAATAAATAACTATAAATAAAAAGTCATAAAAGGGGTATGTATTTTAGTACATGCCTCTATTTTTGAATATTATATAGGATTATTTTAGCTAAAATGTAAAAAATATGTAAAAGTTGACATAAAAGTTCAAAAAATTGTTGCATTTTTATTCCAGTTATGTTAATATAAAGTAGAAGTGTTGAGAAACGAATAAAACACAACAGAAAAAAATTTTTTAGGAGGTTTTTAAAAATGAGTAGTTTAAAAGGAAAAATTTCATTATTATTAGCAATTATGATGATGATGATGACAATATTACCTTTAGTAGTTGTTAATGCGGTTGAAATGTCATTGGAAGTAAAATATAATGGCAAAAAGTTAACGGAAGGTCAAGAATTAACATTAAATCCAGGAGAAAAGATTGAAGTTAATGTTAATATTCCTTATAGTGAAGGAGTCAGAATTACATATTATTGGAACACACCTGATATTCATGTATTGGCTGAAGGTAAAACAAGTGCAACTCTTACAATTCCAGCAGATGCAGAACCAGGTTCTGTAAATTCTTTACAGGTTCAAGCTATTGTTAATAATTACACATATAATATTCATGAAGTAATTGACAAGTTTCATTATACAATAAAAATACCTGATAATAAAGTAGATACAACAGTTGATGTAAACTTAGTTTATAATAATTCTAATGTTTCTACATCAAAAGTAACTGAAATACCAGTAGGTAGTAAGTTATATATTGAGGGAAAATCTAATGT
>CANQLS010000170.1 GCA_947624765.1 uncultured Clostridia bacterium | reverse complement strand
CTATCTATTGCAAAAGAATCAGCTCTACAATAATAAGCATCTGTATGGCTATATTTAAAACGATTTGAATATGCACATTGAGTTGCCCACAAGCCATCTATACTTGAATTTTGTAAAAGATATAAATTGTTGCTTAAATTCTTTGTCCAATTTTCTGAACCATTTAAAACAAGTTCTTTTGTATTTTTTTTAACAAATAATCTTCCACCTTTTACATAAAGTAAATCTTTAGTTCCGTCAGGTAAACTTCTTAAAGGCTCATTTAAAACAAATGTCGTTGTTTTGGATTCACTATCTTTTGAAATAGTTAATTCTATTTCATATTTACTTTGTTCATTTACTTTTCCAACGCATTTTATTTCAACTGGATTATCTGGACTTGGTTCAGACTCTTGTATACTCTTGCCTTCTATTTCTAATTTATTTAACATTGCCTCTGCACACTCTGTTATTTCTATGTTAGAGCCAGTTTTAGAATCAATTAAATCTTCTAATTGCTGAAGTAGATACCACGTATTATGAATACCAATATTGGCATTTTCTGCTTCGTCAGGTGTTGTATAATCAGGTTCATTTTTATATTCAAAATCTTTATTGAATCCTACTTTTCTCATTTAATTTCGCGATTTTATTTTTGAAAATTTGTCTATATTTAATCTATATAAAAATAAGGTCTAATACCACCTTCAGATTCAATGTTTGCATCAGGAGAAGCATTGCCACTGCCTACGGAAACATAATTACTTTTTGAAACGATGGCTCGTAACCAGTAACCGCTATTACTATTTATAAATTCTTGAGCCAATCTAAATAGAGGAATTTGCGTATTATCGAGTGCTACATCGTATCCGCTTGATGACCATATAATAGTCCCAAATACTTGAACCTCATTCATTAAATCAATTGTTCGATTTTCCCAACTCCAAGCATTAGTACATCCAGTATTGGCACCAGTTCGATTATACCTTGTTTCATGAACACCTGTTGTAATTAGATTTTTGAATTCTAAAACATGATTTTCAAAAACAGGAGTAATGTAATCTGCTAAAACTTTAGGCAAAGTATCTGTAAAAATATAACTCGCTCTATAACCGCCTAAAGTTAAACCTGAATTGCACATTTTAGAACTAGTTAAAATTGAATCTGGAATAATACAAGCGTGATGCTTTTTTATTTGAGGATTTCCTTTATTTAAAAATAAATCAAATCCTGCTATTCTCCAAGTTATATTATTTTTGACAATATAATCGCCTACAAATAAATCTTCAAACGTTCCACTCGATATTTTAGTCCATAGAGTTCCATCATCAAAATATTTAGTTATATTTTTACCTCTAAAGACAGAATTATGAGCTCCTGCGTTATCTGCATTTAAACTATCTTTTAAATAATCAATATTATCTAAAGGAATATTAGCATTATCAGCATCATCAGGTACGCTAGTATCTGGTAGATTGGTATATCTTACCATTTCTTTATAAGACAAATTTTCATTTAATCTTTCTTCCATTTTAATTTTTCGTTTAATTTTTTTTAGGTGTTATATTTTAAAATAAGGACTATATTCTTTATCATTAGTACCTTCGTAAATCATTAAATTTCTTGCTAGAAATAAATGCCCGCCTGAACCATCAAGAGAAATATAATCAATTGTTTTTTTGGGAGTACTTATAAGAGAATATTCCTGTTCATCATCGCTTTTAACAACAATACTACTTGCTGAACCATCTGTGTATCTTATCCAAAATCCAGCATTTGCCGATACTCCTAAAATAGCATTTTTTCCAATAAATTTAAAAGTATATTGAGTATTCTCCTTGAATTCACCTTTCATAAATTGATATTTCATAGCTGGAGTTGAATTATAATTGATTTTGTAATATTCAATATCGTTATCAATTGTTTTTTCAACGCTAGTTGAATAAGCGTTTCTATACTCGGTGTAAAACCTTTCACTATCAAACAAATTTATTGATTGGATACCTTTTACGTTCAAAACTAGATTACCATTTACTAGTAAATCTTCAATATATCTCTTCAATAATCTAGTATTTTTTAATGATATTCCCGCGTTTTCTGCGTCGTCAGGAGTTGTATCGTCTGGTTCGTTCTTATACTCAAAATCGTCGTTAAACTCGCTCATATAGTCAGGCATATATAACACCTCGATTAATAATTAAATTACTAACCTCCTTTCGGAAATTAGTAAAAGAGAAGAAAGCTTTAAATAATCGCTCCCTCCTCTCTTTGTGTTTTGTAATATAGGCGTAAGCCTTGTAAGTAAGTAAGTAAGTAAGTAAGTAAGTAAGTAAGTAAGTAAGTAAAGCATAGCACTATTACTTACTATGTCAAGTATTTTTTTTATATTTAATATCATAATCTATTTTCCTCCTTTTTTTTGATATTATTATATATATTCTTTAACTCTTGATTTTCTTTGATATTAGATTTCCATTTTTCTAATCTAACATCCTTATATCCTTTTTGAATTGCTTTTATTTCATAATCAAATTCTAAATTAGGTGTTCCAAAAACCTCAAAATATCTATCATGTTTTTTTACATATAAATTTCCTTCACCAAGTTCTTGTAAAAATACCTTATATGTATCAATTTCTATTGTTTGTGAAAAGATATTTTCTATTTCTATTCTACAATAACCATTTTCATCAGTAATTCCGCTTCCAATATCACCGAAATATGGTGTTGCTGTTTCATAAGCATTAAGTGCTATATATTCGTTATTATCTATTTTAACTATCCTGTGTTTTGAACCTGTAACATCAAGATTTTCAGCAAAAACATCAGTAGCTGAAATTTTTCCATTTGTGGTTATTTCTCGTGATGTTATCATTGTATTATGTTGATTTAAACTACTCTCATCTTCCATTAGTGTTATTACTGGAATATACTTTTGGGTAATGTTATTATTTTCTTCTACTGTTGTTTGCAAACAAATATCTTGTATTAGATAATTAAAAACATTACCTTTTTCATAAAACATAAAAAGAGAATGTGATCCTAAATAAGAATCTGTTTTTTCACCATCGCCATCATCATTATGTATCATTCTAATACCATTAGATGTAAATTTAGCTATATTAGGATAGACAGTTGATTCAATAGTAAGATTAGCATCAATTTTTTCATTTCCTATGTCAGTTACTTCGTCTTTTAAATACATTTTTCCAGAGTTATCAATGCTCCAATTTGTAGATTCAAAAGACATATTTTTAGCTGTCATGTTAATAGTATTTCCTGATAAAATATTTAAAATATCAGTAGCTATCAAATTAAGTTTATCAGCACTAATCAACAATTCGCTTTCTTCATCATTAATTTTTCCAATTATTATTGCGGCAGTATAATCATCTTGACCGATTTTAGTACCCATAGTTGTATTAATATCA
>CANQLS010000169.1 GCA_947624765.1 uncultured Clostridia bacterium | reverse complement strand
CAATATAAAAATGGTGGATTATTAGATGTTATGGATAGAACTAATACTGGCTTTAAAGTAATGACTGATAGTGGTATAAAAGATATAGTAGTAGAACTAAATGAGATAAATTCTAAGATAATGAAAGATGATGTAGTTTTAATTATAGAACAAGATATTTCTGGTAAGCATTATACCGATATAGAAATATATGAAGAGGCTAATTATGAATAATAATGAATTTCAAACAGTTGGCTTATATGAACATAATGTTGATAGTTATAAAAGGGTAAAATCTGCATTTGAAAATGGTGAAAATATAGTTGGAATTGTTCATGCAACAGGTACTGGTAAATCTTATAATGCGCTTCAACTTGCTTATGATAATAAGAATAAAAAAATAGTTTATGTAGTGCCATCAAACGGGATTATTGAGCATATAAAAAAGATAATAGAAGATAATCCTAATTTAGATTTAAAAAGAGATTTTCCTAATTTAGAATTTAGAACATATCAAAGTTTTATATCTTTATCAAAAGATGAAATTAAGAATATAAATTGTGATTTACTGATTCTTGATGAGTTTCATCATATAGGAGCGCCTATTTGGGGAGCAAGAATTAATACTATGCTACAAACACATCCAAAAATGAAAATATTTGGTATGACAGCTTATACTGTAAGAGATAGAGGAACCGTTTATGAAAGAGATATGGCTAATCCTGATACTAATGAATTATTCTCTGGTAAGATAGAAAGTAGATATGATTTGTGTGATGCGATGATAGATGGAATATTACCTAAGCCAGTATATAAAAGTGCTTATACTAATTTAACTAGCTTAGAAAGTAAAATAGAAGAGCGAGTACAAAAATTAGATACTTCTACTAAAGAATATCAAGAATATATGTCTATTTTATCTGATGTTAAAAGAAGAATACATGAAGCTCCAAGTATTTCTGATATTTTAAGAAAAAGTATTAAGTCAAATGGAAAATATATTTATTTTTGTCCACCTTGCTTAGAAGAAGGAACTAATGATATTGAAACAATAAAAAAACAAGCATTTAAATGGTTTAAACAATTTGTACCAGAAGAAGATATAATTTTCTATACATCAACAAGTGATATGGGTGATGATGGAAAGAAAAATCGTGATGCATTTTATGAAGATGTTTCGCTAGGCGGTGAAAATGTTAGTAATAAACTTCGTGTAATGTTTGCAATAAATCAATATAATGAAGGAATTCATGCACCTAATATTGATGGTGTAATTATGGGGCGTGGAACAACATCAGATATTGTATATTTTGAACAATTAGGTAGAGCACTAGCAGTTCGTGGAAATACTAAAGATATGTTTCTTGAACTGGAAAAACTTTCAATAGAAAAGTTAATTGAAATGTGTAAATCAAGGGATATTCCCATTAAAGAAAATACTACTAAAGAAGATTTAATTGAAAAAATAATTGCTCCAGTAGTTATTGATTTAACAAATAATTATGATTTTATTAAAGAACTTGAAAATAATTTAAGAAATAGAATAAAAAGTATACAAAATAATGGATTAGGAAATCACAAAAATATAAAAATAAAAGATGCATCTTTTGATATTGAAATAGAAAATCAAAATTTATTTGAGATGTTAAGATACGTTAGTGATAGATTAACAATGACATGGGATGATTATTATGAACTTGCTAGTGCATATTATGAACATCATGGTGATTTATTAATATATAAAAACTTTAAAACAAATGATGGTTATACTTATGATGAAAATGGAACTATAAATCTTGGACATTGGATTAGTAATCAAAGAAGTAATTTTTCTATTTTATCACAAGAAAAAAGGCAATTATTACAAAAAATAGGCTTTGTATTAAATGTTCATGATAATCAATGGATGAAAAATTATGAATTATCAAAAATATATTATAATCATTATGGAAATTTATTAATTCCTCGAAGTTTTAAAACAATTAATGGATATGAATATGATGAAAATGGTATTAATTTAGGTACTTGGATTACTTTACAAAGAGAAAGATTTGATTCTCTTAATAATGAAAGAAAAGAAAAATTATCAAAAATAGGTTTTTTAACTGAAATTTATGATTATAAATGGAATGAATATTATAAACTTGCCGAAAATTATTATGAACATTATGGTAATTTACTAGTGCCTTCGAGATTTAAAACAATTAATGGATATGAAGAAAATCCAAAAGGAGTTAATTTAGGTAGATGGATTAATACCCAAAGAAGAATATATCAGTCTTTAAGTTCTAATAGAAAAGATAAACTATCAAAAATAGGTTTTATAACTGAAGTTTATGATTATAAATGGAATGAATATTATGAACTTGCTAAAAATTATTATGAACATTATGGTAATTTACTAGTGCCTTCAACTTTTAAAACAATTAATGGATATGAATATGACGAAAGTGGCGCTAATCTTGGAAAATGGTTAGGTGTTCAAAAAAGAAACTTTGATACATTAAATGATGAAAGAAAACAAAAGCTATTGAATATAAAAATAAGTTTAGAAAATAAAAAGTTGTTTATTTCATGGGAAAACATGTTTGAACTAGCTAAAAAGTATTATTCTGAACATAATCATTTACTTGTGCCACAAAAATATGTTACACAGGAAGGTATAAGATTAGGAGGCTGGATTAAGGCCCAAAGAAAATATACTTCTCCAAACAGTGAAAGAGGTAAGTTGCTTTTAAGTATAGGTATGGTATGGAACACAAAGAAAAATAGTGAAGAAATTGATAATATTTGTATGCAAGAGGGAATAGATAAAGATAAAAATAAAATTGTTCTTAGCCATATTTCATTGCAAGAATTACAGTCTAAAATTGAATTTCTTAAATCACATAATCTACCATTAATAGATGAAACTGGATTACTACATGGAATATTTTCTATGAGTAGCTTTGATATGAAAGAAAAATATGGTGTTTCACTAGAAGAAATAATTAATGAATATTATATTAAAAATCAAATAGGTAAAGGAGTTTAGTATGTTTTTAGAAAAGTATTTAAATTCTACATATTTAGATTTAATGCGTAGCAATTATGAAAAAGATTATATAAATTTATTAGATGAAGATAATTTTAATAAAGTTTATATGTTATTAAAGAGTAATAATTTTTATTTTATTGATGATGTTATTTTGAATTATTTAGAGTTATTTGAAATTGATGAAAAATATGTACAACTTGCTGTTAGTGATATTAAATTAGAACTAGGAAATAATTTTGTTAAACAGATAGGGAAAAATATGTCATTAATAGATAAAATTATTGAGCTTGCAATTGAATATAGTGAAAAAGATACTTTCTCTTATTATTCTACTTAAATTATTTGATGTTACTTTTAATATTATTAGTCCTAACATTTTCCCGTTATCAGTTATGATAATTTTATCAATATTTTCTTACGGCATTTTTTACGACATAGTATAATTAGATTATAAGAATCAGGGGGTAAAATATGATAGATGTAATTGAAGAT
>CANQLS010000168.1 GCA_947624765.1 uncultured Clostridia bacterium | reverse complement strand
CGTTTGGTACAAACGACTTAACACAAATGACATTTGGTTTCTCAAGAGATGATGCTGGTAAATTCTTAGGTTCATACTATGATAAGAAGATATATGAAAACGATCCATTTGCTAAGCTAGACCAAGTAGGTGTAGGTAAATTAGTAAAAATGGCAGTTGAATTAGGAAAATCAACAAGACCTGATATTAAATTAGGTATCTGTGGAGAACACGGTGGAGATCCATCTACAATAGAGTTCTGCCACAATGTAGGATTAACATATGTATCTTGCTCACCATATAGAGTACCAGTTGCAAGATTAGCTGCAGCACAGGCCGCAATCAAAGAAGAAGCAGAGAAATAAATAAAGATAATTAAATAAAAGATTAAGTTGTATCAATACCAAAGTGTTGATGTAGCTTAATCTTTATTGATAAATAATGAAAGATATTTTGCAAAGGAGTGTGAAAAAATGACATTTGAATTTGCTAAATATCCAGATGGAACAGTAGGAGTTTTTTCTGGTATTGGGAAAAAAGAAACAGGAGATGAATATATTCGTATAACTTTTGAGCGACCAACTAAAAAAGGATTTGATACTTATGTTGTTGAGTTACCAAGCTATGAAGTTATCCTAGAAGATGGAAATTATACAGATGAAGAAAAGAAAAAGTTTTTAGAACTTGTAAAAAATGGTTCATCCTTTTTCTTCAAATATGCAAGAAAGGGAGGTTTAGAAATTGCCTAGTATTTTTGAATTAAAACGGTTACAAGATTTATTTTTGGGCAAATGAAAACAATGAACCTATTCATGTTCATATATCTAAAGGAATACCAACAGCTAATTCAACTAAAGTTTGGTTAACTCAATCTGGTGGGTATGTTGTTTGTAATAATAAAAGTAAAATTCCTGAAAATGAGTTAAATATAATATGTGAAGACATTTGTTTACATTATTTTCAGATTGTCGAACTATGGAAAGCAATTCATTCTGGAGATGTTAAATTCTATTGCTAATTAATTATCAAGATAATTATTAATTTAATAAGCTTAATATCAATTTGAATGAGAAAATTATTATGATTAAAATTAAAGAAAATAATAAAAATGTAAATGAATTTAATTTGTTATATGATTCTGTTGGATGGGGAGCATATAGCAAAGAAGTTGCACAAAAAGCACTAGATAATACATTTTATTCAATAAGTGTTTATGATGATAATGAAATTATTGGTTATGGTAGAATTATAGGAGATACAATTTGCTTTTTATACATACATGATATTATGGTAAAACCTGAATATCAAGGTAATAAAATAGGTACTTTAATAATGAATAAATTACTTGAAAAAATCGATCAAATAAAAAAAGAAAATCCATATTTAAGAGTTTATTTAGGTGCATCAAAAGGTAGAGAAAAATTTTATGAAAAATTTGGTTTCGTAAAAAGAATAGAGGCTGATTTAGGATATGGAATGGTTTTAAAAAAATAATCGCCTTAACTTAATCTTTTTTTATATCGTAAAGTGAAAAGTTAAATTGAGTTTCTTTTTTTATAAAAATGTCAAACGAAATTTGTTGAAATTTAGGAAAATTTAATATAAAATGTTTGTAGGTAAAGGAAATAAAAGCAGAGCGGTTTAGCCTCTAATCAATACATACAGCTTTAGTTGTGTGTTTCGAGGGGAGGTGATGTGTATGGCACAAAAAGATTACATTTTTGATGTAATTTTATTTATACTGATACTCATCCTCTTGAGAATCATAAGGAAACTTATACTTAAGAGAAAAAAATAAATCGCCTTGCTCTAGCCAGCATTAGGCGATAATATCAAACAATACAGGCTAACCGCTTTTGCGGATTTCCTTTATCTACTTATATTTTAATGCAAATTTATGGAAAAGTCAATATGAATTTTATAATGCTAAATATTAAAAAAGCTAAGAAATAGCTATAGAGTGGTGAAAAGAAAATAATATAGAATATGAGGAATAGAAAAATGATGGAATTAAAAGATAAAGAATTATGGTTGGAATTATATGAGGTAGCAGAAAAAATACAAGAATTAGAGCCATGGAAATATTTACGCGAGATGGATTTATTAGTATATTTAAGCGAACCTTTGAATGAGGTTCTTTATTGTAGTGTAATGGGGCATGAAGGAATGTATAAATCAATAGCAATATACCAAGAAGAGCAAATTCATGGTTTTCTTGAATTAGAAAAAGGACAATATCCAAACCAGCAGTTAATAAATTATCAAGAATGTATTACATGCAATTTTTTAAGTAGGCAAGAAACATTACCTAAAAACAGAGAAATAATTAAAGAATTAGGCTTAAGTTTTAGAGGAATATGGATTTCTTTTGAAAATTTTGAAAAAGGTTATGAACCAAGTCCTATTAATATAAATCAAGTAAAAATAATGATAGAAGCATTAAAGAATTTTTATATGATGTTCAGATTGATTATAAAAGAAGGCGCAAAAATTGATTTTGAAAATGGTAAAACTTTAGAAAGGCGTTATGATAAGAAAAAGAAATTATTTTTTAATTATTTAGTTCCATTGATATTACCAGAAAAACATTTCAACACCATCGAAACAGGATTAGAATTTGAAGAAAATATTATGAAATTACCACAAACTGAAATGGAATTGGAATATGAATTTTTAAATTATGTACCAATCAGAATAAAAAATAATAAAGAACAAGATGGAAGGTATTATTATCCAATAGCTAGATTTCTTGCCGAAAGAAAATCTGGTTTTGCAATATCTCACAAATTAATTGATAAAAATGATTATAAGAGTAAAAATGATTATATACTGGAATCAGCAGGATTTTTAGTAGATTATTTCTATAAAGTTGGAAGACCAAGGAGTATATATGTAAGAGATGAAGAAACAAAAATGTACTTAAAAGATATTTTAGATAAGGCAAAAATAAAGATAGTGGTGAGTCCAAAATTAAAAGTAATTGATGAATTTTATCGCTATTTAGAAAGAATGGGTATATAATTATTTGATAAGGCTATTGCTAAAATAAAAGGATGTTTAAAGAAACAAAAGATTATATTTAAAAATAAAAAAAGAAAAAATCTATAAGAGAAGAAATGGATATAGGGGTTCTAGGAAACTATATGTTACACGAATTTGAAACCGAGGAAACTGAAGAAGGCTATAATCGATTCTTTAAAAGAATTATGAAAGACTATGCGGAAAATATAGATTTAATTAATAATAAAATTGTATATCAAATGTATGAGGCATTAGTTTCTACTTATGTGAAAGAGCTGAAAAAGCTATAAATATTCAGTTCGAGTTTATAAGAAATAAATTTATTTATTGTAAAAGTAGTTTATATTCGGTATAATTAGAATAAAGAGAAAATAAATAAACGAAGGAGAAAATATGGCAGAAGAAAGTGCTGATAGAAATGATTTTAATAGAGCTTTAGATGAAAACAAAAGTGTAGCTGAAAGATTTAGAGGGCTCATTCATGATGTTTTCGATGGAATATATAGTGGACTCGGAAAAAACAATTTTCTGAGATGGGTGGATA
>CANQLS010000167.1 GCA_947624765.1 uncultured Clostridia bacterium | reverse complement strand
GAAACTGCGGTTTCCAGCCACCGGACAGACGGTTTCCATTTCTCCGGTCTGGCGGTTTCGCCACATCGGAATATCCATATAGTAAATGACTTTGTGTTTTTTACAAATTTTTTGGTTGTTGAATAGTATATTTGATAACCTGAAGCTGTTTTGTTTTTCTTCCAAGTAACAGTTAATATCTTTTTCTTGATGGATTTTGATGCATAAAGGTGTGTTTTCTTAGGATTAACAATTACTGTTATTTTTTTGGATATAGTTTCATAATTAGTAGTTGCTGCCACAGAAATTATGGTATTTGCTTTACCAATTCCTTTAATTATAACTTTACCATTATTTGAAACTTTTGCGACCTTATCATTTTCTGATTTGTATACTAATTTTCCATCGCCCGTTACTTTCGCCCCTAAATAAAATTTAGGATCACCATATGATTTAATAAAATTATCTGCTGTAATTATCTGATTTGCTTTTGATAGTATAATTCTTTCCTTTCCACTAACATCTTTATAATTTTCCGCAGTAATATAGTAGTAAACTATTGTTATTCCTCCTTCTACTCTATAAGGTTTCTCAGTTGTTCCTATATTCCTATAATTTGAACTGTTTAATTCCTTTGTTGTACTGTAATATATTGTAAAATTATTCGAGGGCCTATTCACCGTCAAAACAATTGAATGAGATGTGCCGTCATAGATACCGTTATATGATTCCGCTCTAAATTCCATTGTTGCTTTAGAAATAGAAAAACGCTTTTCAAAATCGCCTATATAATTCCCTTTTCCCGTAATCGTAATAATGGCTGATCCTGCATTACTGTTTTGAGAGTATAATAAACTATAATCTTTATTTATATTAAGTTTAGTATATTTGTCTGTTATAATTACTTCTGGCCTCTTTTCCTTTCCATCATAAATGAAACTATCTTGTTCTAAATTAACCACACAGTCTTTAATTGATTTTGCAGAAATATTAAATGATTTTGTTAATGTAATTGTATAACGCTCTTTTCCTTTAACCACAACTGTTGCTATTCCAGCATTTATATTATTTTGATATATAACTACATAATCTTCTTTGTCTAAAGATCTACCATCAAAGTTTACAATGGTAGTTGGTCTTTTTTCTTCTCCATCATAATTATAAGAGGTATTAAGCAGCTTTAATTCATAATGAGACATTTCATCATATGCAACAAAATCAAATGAATTACTATCAGCAAACACACTAGCAGTTGATTCTGAGTAACCATAAACTTTATTCATCTTTGGACATGCAAAAAATAAATTTTCTCCTATAGATATAGATGAATTTAAAAAAGCAATTGACTCAAGGGAACTACAAGCCGTAAATGCTAAAGGATCAATACTACCTACACTAATTGGAATTGTAATTTCTTTTAAATTAGTACAACCCAAAAATGCTCCCATACCTATTGACTTTACACTATCAGGAATTTCAATATAACTAAAACCATCATACGAAAATACTGATTGACCTATTACCTGTAAATTACTAGACAATTTAATATTATTTAGTTTAATGCACAATCCAAAAGCTCCATCTCCAATTGAAGTCACGCTATCTGGTATTACAATATTATTTATAGATGAGCAGCCTCCAAATGCACTTGTTCCTATAGTTTCCAGAGCCGTCGGAAGAGCAATACTAGATAACTTTTCACACGAATCAAAAGTTGCGTCACCTATTTTTATTAAATTATTTGGAAGTGTAACAGAGCCAAGATTTATACAATTATTAAATGTATAAGTTGACAAACTGGTAATTTTACAATTTCCCAATGTTGCAGAAATCATAGATTCGCAAGATGCAAATGCCGCCTCTCCTATATCTGTTACACTTGCTGGAACATCTATTGCTCCTAAACCGGTGCCATAAAAACAATATTCTCCTATAGATTTAAGATTGTTAGGAAGTGTAATATACCAAAGATTATTACAGTCTTTAAACGCATAGTCTCCAATTTCTGTAATTTTTCTATTTAATAAAACTGTTGAAAAAGCACAATTATAAAATGCCCCCCTGCCAATCCTTGATACAGAACCTATTACCTGTAAATCATTTATTTGCTCTCGATAACTATACCAAGGTGGCAAAGAATCGTTATTATAATTATACATACTGCCAGTACCATCAATTGTTAATTTGCCTTGCGTACTCAATGACCAAACAATATCTTCTCCACATTTTCCATTTAGTGCGGTAGTAATCCTTTGATAATTAGTATTATCATCCTTCTCCTTCGCCCAAACTGTCTGACTTTTTAAAGACAGTATTATAACAACAAAAAAACAAATCAATATTTTTTTTCTCATAATGTTCTCCTTTGCCATAAAAAATCAATTCACAACGTTTGCTCTTGAATCATCTACAATATTTTTATCTTTTTTATTACTAGATGAAGTTTTTTTGCTTTCCATTTTTTTATTCTCATTATTGTTATTATGATTTTTATTTTCATAATTTGATAATTTCAATCCTGAACTTATGTAAATTGTTATTAAAGTCCCTTTTTTCACTATCGAATCAGCATCAATATTTTGAAAAAAAACTTTTCCTTTATCCATTTTATTATATTCATATTTAATTTTAACTTTGAAACCATCTCTTTTTAATTTCTTTTTTGCTTTTGTTTTTGTCATTCCATAAAGAACCGGAACCCTAACCTGTTCAACCCCTTTACTGACATAAAATGTAATAACATTTCCTTTATAAACTGTTTCATTAGCTTTGGGTGACTGTTTAATTATTATCCCCTTTTTTGCAACCGAACTATACTGTTCTTTTACATTCACAGATAGACCTATTTCCTTTACTTCATTTTCTATGTCAGAGATAGTATGACTGACATAGTCCATAAGTTTTATTGGCTCCGTACCCAAACTTATTGTTAGTGTAATAGTATCTCCCTTCGTCAAATTTTCATTTGGCCATTGACTTTGTTTCATGATCAGATCTTTAGAATAATCATCTGAATATTCTGTATCTATTTCAACATTAATTCCTTTTTCTTCTAAGTGAGAAATTGCATCATTTTTATTCTGACCTCGCATGTCTGGCATAGTTATTTTTTCAGTCAACTCTTCCTTTTCATGAACGCAAAAAATAAATATTGAGTATCCTATCCAAATTCCTATCGGGATAAGAATCAAAACAAATTTTATAATTCTAAAACGCAGCTTTTCTCCCGGCCTTCTTAAAACTTCAAATGCCTTCTTAAACAAAAAAGTTATAAAAATAGTCATTAAAACCCAGAGTGTCATACCAAATAAAGAATTTGAAAAAAAATGTGCATTTACATCTAAAATTCCTTCCATTTTTAATTCACCTCTTTATAAAAACAATATCTAAAATTAATTAACTTATTTACATATATTATAACAAACTATTCTTTTATATTTTACCATTATTTTTACTTGTTATCAACAATCCTTACCATAAAGAGTTTCCGCCCTAAATTGCAAAAGTAAATTCTACCCCTTGTTCTCTCGATAGAAGTTACTTCTGCATAGGTTGATTTTACTTCTG
>CANQLS010000166.1 GCA_947624765.1 uncultured Clostridia bacterium | reverse complement strand
GCTGCAAATGAAATACCAGACTTATCAAATGATGAAAATGTGCTTTTTGATGCGAACATAAACAATGCCACTTCTTATACAGCCAATATGGAAGAGCAACTGTCATTAAATATCAGTTTATCAGTAGTAGGAAATGGATATATAAAGGGCGGAACAATAAAAATTGAAAACAACAATTATAAGATAGGAGATATAGAAGAAAATAATGATGTAGAAAAAGTTGATGACAATACATTTGAATTAAGCCAGATAACAGATAAGAGTGCAGTAAAATTGACTGTACCAATAGAATTTGAAAGAACAGAAACAACAGATATAGATTATTTTGAAAAAGAAAGTAGCATAAAGCTAGAAGCGACATATATAAATGAAAATGGAGAGGAAGAGAATATTTCTAAAACAGTAAATAATCTTCTAAAATGGGATACAGAAGTAGAAGGAAATATATCTCAAGAATTAAAAAGATATTTAAAATATGAAAATAAAACTTTAATAAGCTTTCTAGTATCAAGTGGAATAAAAGATAATAAAATACCAATTACAGAAAAAACAATACAAATCTTAGCACCATTAGTAAATAATGTAGAACCAAGTAAAGTAATAGTATCAGGAGAGAATATTTCGTATAATTATCAAAATCAAGTAGTAGTAATAAGTAAAAATTATGTTACAGAAAATAGAGTAGAATGGAATTCAAATGATGAATATCTAGTAACATATATATATGATACACAAGTAGAAGAAACAGATATAGAAACTTTAGCAGTAATGTTAGCAAAAACTGCTTCAAAAAATAATATAGAAATGAGAACAGAAAACTTTTCTTATCATGTAAAAGATACCGTAGGAAATTTATTAGAGACAACTATTGGTGGAGATAATGAAATAAATAAAGGTTATATGTACACTAATTTAAATAGAACAGAAAACAAATTAGAAACACCATATAATTCAGTTTATCAAATAAATGTAGGACTAGCCGATTTTATTGATGAAATAGAAATTAGAGAATTCCCTTCAAATTATGAAACAATAGATAAAAGTATATCTGTAGACAGAGATAACTTAATAGAAATATTAGGGGAAGAAGGAACAATTAGAGTTTTAGACCAGAAAAATGTAGAATTAGGAATTTTAAATAAAGACAATTTACAAGTGGAGACAAATCAATTTGGATTAAAATTTTATACAAGCAATCCCATAAAAGAGGGAAATCTAAACATATTTATAAATAAAGCTATAAATCCAAATCTAGTATATACAAAAGAAAACTTATCAAACACTTCATATATAGAAAATGTTATTGATGTAGTTGGAAAATTACAAGGACAAGAAGTATCATACAATAATATAGTGAAAAAAATTAATCTTATAGAGCCACAATCAAACGCTACTATAGCGGTAAGTAAAGAAAATTTATCAACAGTAATGACAAATGAAGATGTTGTTATAACAGCAACATTAGAGAAAAAAGATATAGATGATGCATTATATACAAACCCAGAAATATTGATAACTTTACCAAACCAAGTTTCAAATGTAGTTTTAAAAGATGCAAAACTTATATATGAAGATGAACTTATACCAGTAGATTTTAAAATGGTTGAAAAACAAATTTATTTGAAGTTAGAAGGAACACAAACAGAGTATAGTTTAGTTCCAAGCTCAAATGGAACAGTAATTAGAATAGTTGTAGATATGACATTAGATAATTTAGCTGTTAATGCTAATGAAAAAGTAACAATGCAATATACTAATATGGCTAGAAATGAAGTAAAAACAATAGAAACACCAATAGATATAGTTGCACCAACAGGATTTATAACAGCAAATGAAGGAGCTTTAAGTCAAACTGTAACAGCCATAACAAAAGATGAAACAGTACAAATAGCAGCAAATGATGTAGAAAAACAATTAAAATTAAGCGGAACAATAGTAAGTAATTTAAAAGATAATGCTAGAGGATTAGTTATATTAGGAAGAATTCCATCACAAGACAGTATAAAAACTGATGTAAGTAACGAGAGCCTAAATTCTACATTTACTACTAATTTAGCAAGCACAGTCAAAGTAGAAGGAATAGATGCAGATGTGTATTACTCAGATAATGGAAATGCAACTTATGATTTAAATAATAGTGAAAATGGATGGAGTTTAGAAGCAAAAGACACAAGTAAGTCATATTTAATTATTCCAAAAACAGAAGTTACTCCTGCACAAAAAATAACATTTAGTTATAATGTAAAAGTTCCAAGGAATATAGATTATGAAAACAATGCAGTTTCTGAATATGCTATTTACTATGATAATGATGCGGAAAATGGAACAAGCAAAAATATAATAATGTCAAAGTTGATAAATATAGCAACAGAAAATATTCCTATTATAAGAACTGAGATAACAGCAGAAGATTATTATACAGGAGAAAAAATAGAAAATGGTTCAAATGTAAACAGAGCAAAATATATTAAATACATAATTCGTGCAACTAATACAGGAAAAAAGACAGCAGAGAAAGTAACAGTAAAAGTTCAAAGACCAGAGAATTCTTCTTTCTATATAAATGAATATATAGAAGAACATGATTTATATAATGTTCATTTTGATAAATCAGAAACTCTTACAAAAACAATAGATTCAATTGCTCCAGGAGAAACAAAAGAAACAGAAATTTCTGTAAAAATTAATATGAATGAAGAAGATACAAATGCTGTATTAAGAGCAGAAATAACAGCAGATAATATGTTAGAAAATAGTACAGCATCATTTGAAAATAACATTATAGATGGAACATTGGATTTAAATATTTCATCTGTTAAATCTGACAAACATGTAAAAATTGGAGAAAAAATAAATTATTATTTAAGAGCAGAGAATAATAGTAAAGATAAACTTAATAATGTAACTATAAAGATTAATATTCCTAAATATCTAGAAATAAATAATTGTGATGAAGGAAACTATGATGAAAAAAATAGAACCTTGACTTATAACATAGAAGAGATGGATTCTTTTAAAAGATTTTACATTGAAGCAACAGTAATTTCATCAGATGAAATAAATCAAGAAATAACATTACAAGCTATAGCTACATTTGATGGAGCTGGCCGAGAAATAAAATCTAATAATTATACAAAAATAGTACAAGACACAAAAGGATTTTCAGCTGATTTAACTAGTAACATTGCAAAAAAAATGTTAGATACAGATACTGTTGAATATTACATCAATGTAAAAAATAATTCAAAAGAAGCAGCTGAAATAAATATTTATGATAGATTACCAAGTGAATTAGAAATTATAAAATATATTGTTAAAAATGAATCAAATGTATATACAGTTGAAGATGTTGATTTTTCAGCAGATATAAATGAAATCGTTGAGGCTGGAGAAACAATAAAAGTTACTATTATAGCAAAGCCATATATACTGAATAGTGTTGGTCAAATAAAAGAAATAGAAAATAGTGCAACAGTAAAGGTAAATGGAGAAGAATTAAAAATAAATAAACTAAAGCAAAAAATAGAAGGAACATCAAACTTTAATACAATAATAAATGAGCAAGCAG
>CANQLS010000165.1 GCA_947624765.1 uncultured Clostridia bacterium | reverse complement strand
GAAAGAGTAGAGGGAGTCGAGACTTTCATTACTATTTGTGCCGCCAACTGAAAGGCGGCGGAATGGAGATTAAAATGGAAAATCAATATGAATTGAAAAATGATATTTTGATTACCGCGTATTATATGGAAAAAAATGGTTGGGAATTGATTAGTAAAACTAATTTTCAACGAGTGCTATATTTTGCAGCAGAGTTATCTCCAGCTTTTTTAAGTGATTATGAGTGGACATATAGTTTTGCCAATACAATGTATGGACCTATAAATAAGGACTTAACAGCTGAGTTAGAAGAATTATTTACAAAAGAATTATTGGTATTAGAAGATAGAAAAATTATTCCTAATAGAGTTGAGGAAAAGTACAGGATATCTTCTAAAGGGAAATTAGTTGTTGAAAATAGTATTATGAAATTAGAGCAGGAAACATCCAAAAGATTGTGGTTGGAGACTATAGTAAAAGTTCTTACTATTTATGAGGACAATTTTTTGTCAAAATTGATTAAAGAGGATCCAAACATATCTTTTATGAATGCTGGAAATCAAAAAACAAAAATTCCTATAGGTAACACAGAGGATAATTTATCAAAAGAGTTGATGAAATATTTGGAAGATAATGGGAGAAAGAAGTTCGAGTTGGAGGGCAATGCAGATGAGGAGTGGTTGTTGCTGTTTTTTGACTTACTCTATAGAAAATATAAAGGAGAAATTTAGAAATGAAGGATGTACTTTCAGAATATATTCAAATGGCGGATCGTGTGCTTGAAGAAACATCAGTCCTACGTTTGGAAAGATTGTTAAAGAATAATCACAACATATCGCCGGGAGAAATGACTCAACTTGGTGTGAAATTAAATAAAAATTGGAATAATTTTGCTAAATATGGTATTGGAATATGTATTATTTTAACAGAAGAAGAGTGCGAAGGGCAGGAATTAATTTATAAATACGATTTTTCAAAAGATATACAAAAAATAATTAAAGAGTCCCCTAAATGTTCTAAGATATATTATTTAAATGATAAATATGAAATTAGTAGAATGAAATATCAGGATGATAGCATTACAATTAGTCAATGTAGTAATATTTCTGAAAAAATGAAAAAAATAGTTTTATATCTTGGAATAAGGGGGATCGATATTTTTATTGATGGGAAACTGTTTCGATCAGATGATTTTATGAGTAGTTATAAGGATGTGATAGGGATTAGAAAAATGCTGGGAATATGTGACTACGAAAAATTAATTCAATGTTTCTATGACGAGGATATACGATATGATATAAATAAAAGATATTTCTTACAAAGAGGGGATGTGCCTAAGGAATATCATGCAAGTACAATAGATAAATATCCTAAATTGTTAAAAAATCGACCTGAGCAATATTTTCATAATGATTTTGTGAGATATTTAAAGAATAATTGTTATGATACAGTTATAAAGGAGTATGTTAATACTACAGAAGATAGATATGATGTACTAGTCATAAATGAAGAAAATCAAATGTATGTTTTTGAAATTAAATGGTTAGGACGTTCTATAACAACAGGTATGAAAATTTTTGAAAATTATAATACTAGTGAGAGAGCTGTTGCGGGAGCATATCAATTATTTGACTATGTTTCTAATGCAGATAAATATAGTGAAATTTTTTTAGAGTATCCAATATTTTGTGCTATATTATTGGTTTTTGATGCGAGAGAGAAAGATACGGAAATCGAATACCCTAAAGATATTGCACGAATACCAAATATTGATTTAGGGAAACGGTTATTTATGGAAAAGGAAAAACTTAATGCTAGTAAAGCTTATTTTGACACGAAGAGGTAAAACGAGATGAGTTATAAAATAGTAGACTATAGCAAAGAGTATGAGTCAATTATGCAATTTGGAAAAAATAAAAATGTATATATACATAGGTGGTATCCTTTTGTAGAGGGATATTCAAAAGAGTTTATTTTAAAGATAATTGACGAATATAAAAAAACATATAAATGCGAGAGTATTGTATGTTTGGAGCCTTTTGCAGGTAGTGGGACTACTCCGTTAGAATTACAAAATATGGGACATTTATGCTATTCATTTGAAGTGAGTCCATTCATGTATGATTTGGCTCGTTGTAAAATGGAAACATCTTATACGATGAAAAGTTTTGATAAATACGTTGCTCAGTTAGAAGATTATTTTTTTAACCCAGAGTCATATAGCGAAGAGAAAATTCAAACTAAATTCAAGACGCTGGTAGAACATGAAGGAATTGATAAGTGGCTTCTGGATAGGGAAGTTAGATTAGGAATATTGGATATCTTGGAGGGAATAAAGAAATTTTATAGTAAGAAATATCAAAGATTATTTAAAGTTGCATTAGCCTCTATTTTATTAGATGTTAGTAATGTTTATAGAAATGGTAAATGCGTCTCTTATAAAAAGAACTGGAAAACAGATGTAAATTATTCCAGAAAAGATGTACATAATATTTATTTAAAAAGAATTGATAATATTTTTAGAGCAGATCTTTTACAGATGCAAAAAATAAAAAATAAAGGGAAATTATTTAGTAATGGAATTTATTGCTATTGTGGAGATTGTAGAAAATTGATATTTGAAAAAATTCCTGATAAATCGGTAGATTTGGTTATTACATCACCACCATATCTAAATTCAAGAGATTATACGGATACTTATATGGTTGAATTGAAAACCTTGGGATATATGGAAGATTTGTGTGAAATTAAAGGGCTGCGAGAAAAAACTTTGCGTTCACATGTTCAAGTTAAATGGGGAGAACTTGAAACATTAAAAATTGATGAATTGCAACAGGCAATTGCAAGTATAGAGAAATTCAAAGAAAAGTTCTGGAATCCAGAATTGTTAGATATGATTAGAGGATACTTTTTAGATATTAATACATTGTTTAAGGGATTGAGTAAGAAAATGTCTTTAAATGGTATGGTTTTTATTAATATTGCAAATTCTGCATATTATAATGTAGAAATAAAAGTTGACGAAATTGTGTGCAAAATAGCGGAAAATAATGGCTTTAATATTGTGGAAATTCGGGAAGCGAGGAGAGTGAGAACAAGTAGTCAGCAAAAGGGGATAAGTGAAGGCTTAAGGGAGAGTGTAATTGTTATTAAGAATAACAATATAGAAAATTGAAGTAAATATATTTGTCGAAAGAATATGATGAAATTTGTCACAGCAATGAATATTATTTACAAATTATGTCTGTTGTTCTATAATATCCTCAGGTGAACAATCAAACATATCACACTGATACACTTTAGTTGAGAAAAAAATTGATATAGAATACTTTGTATAATAGGTGGATTAAAGAATAACCTTTAGAAACAAAAATGCTACAGTTTTGATCAAATTGGACCGCGAGGGTAGTAGAACGGTTGGCTCCGGTAAGGTTGCCAGAATTATTGGGTAATTAATAAAAGGGACTATCCCAAAGTTTGTATAAACCTCCAAACTGATGTAAGATAATACTACACAGTTTGGAGGTTTTTTTGTTGTTAGGGCATATGCCCTCTTTTGCAAGTGAGTTTCTCAACAGAGAAACGAACGCAGCAAAAAAATAAACCACTTG
>CANQLS010000164.1 GCA_947624765.1 uncultured Clostridia bacterium | reverse complement strand
TCTAGACCTAGATTTAGTAGTATTAGAAAAAGTATTTGACCCAGCGAGAGCACTTCAAGCTATAAAAATAAATAATGAAACAAGTGAAATTACTTTAAGTGTAGTACCAAGCCATAATTTCCCAGTTGAATTCACATTAAAAGACATACCAGCAGGTACAACTTTTGCTGATGCGACTGGAAAAATTACAGCTAGTGCACTTGCAAGCAATGGAGAATTAAAAGTAACTGTACCAAATCAAGTTGGAGACTATGCATTTACTTTAACAAAAGGTGAAAAAGTAAAAACAGTTACAGTTCATGTAATAGATGCAACAATGCCAGACCAAACAAAGGTAACTTTTGAAGAAATGCATACAGAAGAAATTGCTAAAATAGGAGATGAAAAAGTTAGAACAAATACACAAAGTGTATATGCTCAAACAACTACAAAGCCAGCTAATAGAGCATACAGTGGAAATGCAAACTTAATGCAATCATCAACTGTAAAAGAAGTAGTAGGAAAATATTATAGAATAAGAGTAAAAGTAACAGGGTATAATAATTCAACATTAATAGCAGTAAACAAAGAAACAAAAAGAGAATATGAAACAACACCAGTAGAAGGAACTACTGACACAGTATATGTTCTTTTAGACGCAAATGAAACTAACGTATCACTAGTATTAAAAAATAAAAATTCAACAGATACACAAGTAGATTCAGCAACTTCAGTTAATGTTGTAACATTTACTTCAACATCTAAATTACAAAGATATGATGCATATAAATCAAGATCAGTAAATGCCGGAACTGTTGGAATAAATAATGGTAATGTAGTAAAAGTAGACGAAGATACGATAAATGCAAACAAAATTATAGCAGCTGTTAATATAAATGCATTACAAGATGTAAACTTAGACACCGATGAATTTAAAATAGCAGACAATAATAGTGCTCATAAGAAATCAGGAAAATGGGTTCCAGTAGCTCTTAGGTTACTTGAGAGTGTTCCAACTACATATTTAAGTAATACATTATCAATAAAAGATTCTGATATTCTATTAGAAAAATTAAGTACAGATCAAAGAAATGTACGTTTATGGGTTGATGTAACTAAGGCTGAAACAAAAACATGTACATTAGTTTATAACGGAACTGATGGATATACTGAAGAACTAACATTAACTATAGATATAAGAAATGCTTCTACACCAATAATTGAAAGCATAGAGCCAGGTACAGATGCAAATGCAAATGGAATAGTTATAACAAAGAATTCTGAGGGTGACTATACAATTGACACATATACATATGCAATGTCTCCAAATGTATCAAAACCAGTAAATGAAGTAATAAACGATGGAAGTGAAAGTTCATATGCTACAAAAAATACTAGTAGATGGTATAGCATAGTAATTACTACAAACATCCCAGCAGAAGACATCGTTTATAGAGATTTAAGGACTGGTGGGCAAGAAGCTGGAACATGGACTACTCTACCAAAATCATATCAAGATGGAAATAAGATTACTGTATGGTTAGATGCAGATGCAAGTAATAGTACTAACAAACTATCACAGATAATTGCAAATAAATATGCTCATGAACCAGGAACTGAAGGTCAAAATTTTGAAAAAACTTATGTAAAAATAACTCAAAATAAAGAAACTTATGTTGGACTAAACACAAGTCATCCTATAGGTACAGCATGGATAAATTCTGCATATGATGCAGCAGAGAAAACACTTCAAGGAATTACAGTAGTAGAACCTAACATGAAGACAAGTGATAGCATAAAACCAGTATCATTACGAAACAACCTAGATGCTTTAAAAAATCTAAAAAGTGCAGATAAAAGTTATGACTTAAATAGTAATACTGCAACTATAAAACTACCACTAAATAAAATATCGGAAATAACAGTAGGTGGCGAAAAAGGAAAATGGATTGTTATGTGTATGGTAGTATCAAGTACAACTATCAAAGACAATAATGGAGGTATAAAAAGTGGAATTTATATTGATCCTGCAAACATTTCAAATCTTATTAAGTCAGATAATGCAAAAGATGGTGATTACTATTCAGTACCAGTTTGGATTAATTTAAGTAACACAAATGTTGTATCATCAATAAAAACAAGTAGCAATGTAAATCCTACACCTATGGAAATAAAATTTAGTCATTCAACACCAGTAGAAGAGAAAAACAGCATCAAATTAGTCTTCGAAGATAGTAATCCAGGTGCAACATTAGATTTAAGTAATACAACAGCACCAGTAGAACCTACATTACCAACATACGAATCTATGACTACAGAAGAAGCTAAGAGAACAGAATACGAAAAATGGTTAGGTAATGCAAATTCTTCTGCCACACCAATTGATGAACCTCAATTAAGAAATTTAGAAAACAATCAAGAACAAATAAAAAATATAACATATGAAACATATGGAAATACAGTATATGTAAAAATTACTGCTGATTTAACTAAATTACAAAATGTTAATACTGCAACAGGTG
Organism: uncultured Clostridia bacterium; assembly: GCA_947624765.1. Classification (GTDB taxonomy): domain Bacteria; phylum Bacillota; class Clostridia; order TANB77; family UBA1234; genus RGIG4465. Next base: position 1,093 of record CANQLS010000164.1, on the reverse strand, counting down.
AGAAGAAGATAATTCCATTAGAATTAGACATCTCAGCACTTTCTGTTGGATCTAATGATAATTTATATGTACAATTAAGTACTTATGGAGGCAACAGTTGGGGTAAATGCACAGTTAACGAGGATTATAATGGAAATAAATTCTATTTAGGTGCAACTTACGATAGTAGCAAAGGATATGAAGACGTTTATATTACTAAAGCTAATACTGCTCCTACCGGAGACGGAAGTGCAAACTTAACTACACCATATATTCACTATATAATTGAATTTGTACAAGGATAATTGAAAAATTATAAGATGCAATTTAATAATGTGCTTCAAAGAATTCGTAGTATATAATTTAATACTATTAACAAGAAAATACACGAGTAATTAAAACTCGTGTATTTTTAAATTTCTACTTTTATTTTAAATTGCAAAACTTACTAATCAAAAAGAGATCTAGTCGGCATTAACAAATTCTATAATGTAATGAATATAAGGAGTTGTTAATGTATCAACACTCTCTGCATTAAGTGTTCCAGATGTTTTAGTTACATAGAAATCTTTATATGGTGTACTATCATTATATGAGCAACCTAAATAAAGAATTGTCTTGTTGTAATCTTTATCATATTTCATTAAGCCCCAGTTGTTATCATTAGCTTTGATATATACTTTATCTGTGCTAGAAGTAATTTTTAATGCAGTAACATCTAATTCTAATGGAATTATTTTGGCATTATCATTAGAAACTTGTTGTAATTCTGACCATTTTCCTTTCACTGTTACTAAAACAGTATTACCATATGTTTGTGCATCAATATCTTCAATTAATGAAGAGTTGTGATCTATTTTTAGTGCATCTTCTGGATCTATTTGTGTGTCTGTAGTTTGTGCATTTCCAAGCCATTTTTGGTATTCAACCTTCTTTTCTGCTTCTGTCGCACTAGATGATGTATTTACATTACCTGCAGTAGGTTGTTCCATATCAGATAAATCTACAGTTTTATCTGATGCAGTGTTTTCAAATACTACATCAATGCTGTTTGTTTCTAATACTGGATTTGCATGACTAAATTTAATAGTAACAGGGGTACTAGAAGTTGCAC
>CANQLS010000163.1 GCA_947624765.1 uncultured Clostridia bacterium | reverse complement strand
CACGCAAGTATAATAAATACTGCACAAGGAATATATGCCCACTCTGGAACTGTAATATATGTTTTCAAAATTGGTATATACGTTTCAGTACCATAACCAGCATATAACAAATATACTACAAATGCTACTGCAACAATAATTAGTCCTAACATTTTCAATGACGGTTTCAACCCTTTTGGATTTTTCAAAACTAACTTTATAAAATCATCTATAAAACCAATAAGACCATATCCTAACGTAACCAATGCAACAGGTAATATTTTAGGATATTTTATAGCAATAATTCCAGATATAACAAGAATAACTATTAGCATAATAATGCCACCCATTGTTGGTGTTCCACTTTTTTTCAAATGAGTCTGTGGTCCATCATCTCGCACCACTTGACCTATCTTTAACTTCTTTAAAATAGGAATTGCAATTACACCAAGTAAAATTGTTCCAACAAAAGATGCAAGAAGTGCTTTAATTTGTAAATTCATATTTTTATCATTCCTTTCCCAACTACAAGCACAAATCAGTTCTAAAAAGATTTGAGGCAATTTCTAGGCGGACAAACGAGGAAACCGGAGGCGCACGATGGACGCCAAAGGATTTCCGATGTGAAGTCCAACAACGAAATTGTCCAATTATTTTTAGAAGCCTACCACGCATAAATATCATCAGCCTTCGACTCTGGCAATTTTTTCATTGCCTCTTTTGCAACCTCACGGTCGTCAAAATGATGATGTTCACCATTTATCTCTTGATACGTTTCATGACCTTTTCCAGCAATTAAAACAAGATCATTTTTCTTAGCCTGCTTAATCGCATGTTCAATAGCTTTCTTTCTATTTACAATAACAATATATTGCCCTTTTGTTTTTTTCATTCCTTCTTCAATCTCTTTTACAATTATATTTGGATCTTCTGTTCTCGGATTATCTGATGTAATTACTGTATAATTAGCCAATCTTCCAGCAATTTCACCCATTATTGGTCTCTTTGTCTTATCCCTATCACCGCCACAGCCAAAAACACAAATAACCTTTCCCTTAGTATATGTTTTAACAGTACGCAAAATATTTTCCAAACTATCAGGTGAATGAGCATAGTCTACCATAACAGTTAGATTTCTATCATTTGGAACCATTTCAGATCTTCCGGGCACTCTTACCTCTTCTAAACCTTCTATAATATTTTCTACACTTGCACCTAATTTCACACTTGCACAAATAGCTCCTAATGCATTATATACTGTAAATCTACCAGGAATATTCACACGAATTCTTTGCATAACCTTATTAAACGGCATTTTAAAATCAGAATATGTATTTGTAATAATAATATCTCTAGCTGAAACATACGGATTATTATCAATTCCAAATGTTGTAATAGGACAAGTAGCCATTTCCGCCAATTTCTTAGCATACATATCATCACAATTTATATATCCGTCTTTACACATAGTAAACAATTTTGCTTTTGCTGCTAAATAATTATCAAAAGTTTCATGAAAATCCATATGATCTTGCGTTAAATTTGTAAAAATACCAATATCAAAAGCACAGCCCAATACACGATCTAAAGCCAACGCATGAGAAGAAACTTCCATAATAACTACATCACATTTTTCATCTGCCATTTTACGAAACAATCTTTGCAAATCTACACTCTCAGGCGTAGTTCTACTTGCCTCTACAGTTTCATCACCAATCATATTAGCAATAGTTCCAATCAAGCCTACTTTTTTTCCTGCCTTCTCCATAATTTTCTTAATCATATAAGTAGTTGTAGTCTTACCCTTAGTTCCAGTTACACCAACCAATTTAAAATCACGAGAAGGGTGATGATAAAAATTACAAGAAGCAAGTGCCAATAATTTTCTAGTATCTTCAGCAATTACATACGTAACACCATCTATTTTTTGTCCATTCCATGCATTCTTTTGAACAGCCACAACAGTAGCACCTTGGGCAACTGCACCATCTATATATTCGTGTCCGTCAGTTTTAAAACCAACAATTGCAACAAACATATTATCTTTCTCTACTTTTCTAGAATCACATTGAATTTCTTTAACCTCTAAATCTGAATTTCCGTCTACCTCAACATCTGCAATATCTTCCAAAACTTCTGATAATCTCATAAAACAATCACCTTTCCTTATTCTAAATCAATTCCTACCGGCCTAAACTCTACTCTTACAATAGTTCCCTGCTCCACCTCAGTGCCAGCTACAGGATCTTGCAAAATAGCCATACCGCTTCCAGAAATTCTAATATTCAAATTAGCCTCACTCAACGCTTTAGTAGCAGCCATAATATCTAACTTTTTAACATCTGGAACAGTTGTTGTAAAACGAATATCATTTCCCTCAGTATATAATTTAACAAGAGATTTTTCATTTAAAGTCTCACCTTGTACTGGAATTTGACTTACAACTTTCGCATTTAAATCACTTTCATCTACACTATATTTTAATCCAGCTTCATTTAAAATACGAATAGCCTCTCCCACTGTTCTATTGCAAACTTCAGGAACTGTTACCTTATTAGTTGTATCATCTGTATAACTATAATCTTGTGGAATTTCCAAATATTCTAAAACTTCATCTAAAATATTACCTACAACAGGTGCACAAATTCCTCCACCTTGGTGTCCTTGAGGTCCTTGAGGATTATATAAATTAAAAATAACTGCAATTTGTGGATCATTTGCTGGTGCTAATGCCACAAAAGATGCCACATACTTCTTATTAGCACCTCTTCCTTGCTCAGCCGTACTAGTCTTACCGGCTACGTAATAACCCTTTACCTGAGCAAATCTACCAGTACCATCAGACACAACGCTTTCCATCATATCTAATACCATATCTGATGTTTCTTCAGAAATTACTTGTTTTACAACTTTTGGTTCATTTGATTGTATCACATTTCCATCATTGTCTACAATCTCTTTAACAATTCTTGGTTGCATTAATTTACCATCATTTCCAATCGCACATATTGCATTAAGCATATTAAGCGGTGTCAATGTAAAACCTTGCCCAAAAGCAGCTGTTGCTAAAGTAGAATCTGTAGCATCTTTTACATTATGAATAACGCCACTTGCCTCACCTAACATATCTACTCCAGTTTTTTGAGCAATTCCAAAAGCATCTAAATATCTATAGAAATTTTCTTTTCCTATTCGCAAAGCCACAGTCATAAATACAGGGTTACACGAATTCATTAAGCCTTTTCTCAAACTTTGTGCACCGTGCGGATTATAATTTCTCCAACAATTAATGTTCCAACCCTCTATACGCAAGCTACCAGTACACGAAAATTGTACTGCATCAACATCTGTTACATACTTCTCCTCAATAGCAATAGAAGACGTAATCGTTTTAAAAACAGAACCAGGTTCATAAGTATCTGAAATTGCTCTGTTCTTCCACATCTCTTGAAGTGCATTAGTTCGTTCTGTAGATGACATCTCACTCCACTTACTTGCTAAAGTTTCATCATTAATAGTAAATGCATCATTAGGATCAAAATCTGGTGCCTGTGCCATAGCCAAAATATCGCCATTTTTCGGGTTCATAATAATACACGTACCATAATCTACAGGTGCATTATCAACTATAGC
>CANQLS010000162.1 GCA_947624765.1 uncultured Clostridia bacterium | reverse complement strand
ACATTCGGAAAGTTTTTAGATCCAATCGCAGACAAACTATTAGTAATAACTCTCTTGATGTTGCTAGTAGAAGAAGGAAAAATTCCCGCATGGATTCCAATTATTATTGTAGCGAGAGAATTTATAGTATCTGGAATTCGTATGATAGCAGCAGGAGAAGGCAATGTAATTGCAGCTTCGTGGCTTGGAAAAATTAAAACTGTATCACAAATGATAGCTATTTCATTATCAATCGTTGACACGAACCCTTTCTTTGCATTTAAAAATGAAGTTTTATCAATGCCCGAATCGATATTAAATATCGTGATGTCTGTGGCAATGATAATTTCTGTTTTTGCTACAATTTATTCGGGTATAGATTATTTTGTAAAATCAAAAGATATTATATTAAAATCTAAATAATGAAATAGCCTGTGGCGGCGGTCATTGCCCATCATAAAGATTTTCCTATTGATTAATTTATTGTAGAAGCATTATAACAAAAAAGTAGTTCTTTTTTAAATATTAGGGTATAATAATTGCATGAGGTGGTATGAATGAATAAAATACAAAAGAGATATGAAGAGTTAAAAGAGATTATAGCTTATCATGCTAATAAATATTATAATGAGGACGCACCTGAAATATCTGATTTTGAATATGATATGTTAATGTTAGAATTAAAAAATATAGAAAAAACGAATCCGGAATTAATTACTGCTGATTCTCCAACGCAAGTTATTGTAGCAAATGGAAAAGTAGATTCTCATTTTACAGAAGTACATCATGAAGTACCTTTACAAAGTTTGCAAGATGTTTTTGATTTAGGTGATGTAAAAGATTTCGAAAATCGTATACAGAAAACAGTACCAAATCCGTCTTATGTAGTAGAAACTAAAATTGATGGACTTTCAGTATCTTTGGAATATGAAAATGGAATTTTTAAACGAGGAGCAACACGTGGAGATGGAACAGTTGGTGAAGACGTAACGCTAAATTTAAAAACAATCAAAACTATTCCTAAAAAATTAAAAGAACCTATTACTGTTACAGTTCGTGGAGAAGTTTTTTTGCCAAGAGAAAAATTTGAAAAACTTAATGAAGAACGAGAAGTAATGGGAGAAAGATTATTTGCTAATCCAAGAAATGCTGCTGCAGGTTCACTAAGACAATTAGATCCAGAAATTACAGCTGAAAGAGAATTAGATATCTATATTTTCAATCTACAAAAAATAGAAAATGTTGAAATTACTTCACATTATGATTCATTGCAATACTTAAAAAAATTAGGTTTTCAGATTGTGCCATATATAAAGAAATGTAAAAATATTAATGAGATTATGAATGCAATTCAAGAAATATCAGATAATAGAGGAAATCTTTCTTTTGATATTGATGGTGCAGTTATTAAAGTAGACGATTTAAAACAAAGAGAAGAAATTGGAACTACAACAAAAACTCCAAGATGGGCTGTTGCATATAAATATCCACCAGAGAAAAAAGCTACAAAAGTTAAAGATATAAAAGTGCAAGTAGGTAGAACAGGTGCAATTACACCTATGGCAATATTAGAAAGCGTTAAGGTTGCAGGTTCTATTATTTCTAAAACTACACTTCACAATGAAGATTTTATCAAAGAAAAAGATATTAGAATTGGTGATACAGTTTATATTCAAAAAGCCGGAGATGTAATTCCAGAAGTTGTAGAAGTTTTAAAAGAAAAAAGAACTGGTGATGAAAAGATTTTTGAGATGCCAAAGCAATGTCCTGTTTGTGGCGCACCGGCTGTTCGTGAAGACGGAGAAGCGGTTACAAGATGCACAGGCATTGAATGTCCTGCACAACTATTTAGAAGTCTTGTTCATTTTGCTTCAAGAGATGCGATGAATATTGATAAAATGGGACCAGCGCTTATAGAACAATTATTAGACAGAAAGTTGATTAGTAATATTGCAGATATTTATTCTCTAAAAAAAGAAGACTTATTATCATTAGAAAGAATGGGTGAAAAATCTGTAGATAATTTATTAAAAGCTATAGAAGATAGTAAAAACAATTCGTTAGACAGATTATTAAATTCATTTGGAATTAGGCATGTTGGAACAAAAACAGCTAAGATATTAGCAAAAAATTTTAATGATTTAAACGAAATGGTAAATGCTACTTATTTAAGATTTGCTTCTATTAATGAAATTGGGGATATCATGGCAGATAGTTTAGTAAGCTTCTTTCAAAATGATCAAACAAAAGATTTAATTACACGATTAAAAAATGCTGGAGTAAATATGAAAGGAAATAAAAAAGAAATAGAAGATAATCGTTTCGAAGGAAAGGTATTTGTTTTAACTGGAACACTTTCAGATTATTCTAGAAATGAAGCAAGTGAAATCATTGAAAACTTTGGTGGAAAAACGTCTTCTACAGTATCTAAAAAAACAGATTATGTTTTGGCAGGCGAAGAAGCAGGCAGTAAATTAACTAAGGCAGAAAGTTTAGGTGTTAAAATTATAACTGAAAAAGAGTTTAAAGATATGATTCAGCAAAGCTAGTTATATCAAGGCTTTCATAGTTACCAATAATTTCATAAAAAAGTTTTTAAAAAAATGTTGACAAGTGTTATTAGAAATGTTATTATAAACAAGCACTCAGGAAAAACGACAAAAAACGATTTAATTTTTGCTTAAAAATTTTGTGAATATTTGTTAAATTTTTCATGAAGAAAAAATGAAAAAAATAATTGACAAAGTAACATAAAGATGTTATACTGAGTAAAGCTTCTGAAGAGAAGCAAGTAAGCACATTGAAAAGTAAACAATGAGTAAAAGAGAAAAACCAAGCGAGTAAGAAAACGCGTACGAAAAGTACAAAAAAAATAACCATGAGTTAGAAAAACTCGAAAAGAAAACAAATCCAACAAGAAAACGTTGGTAAAAATAAATTCGAGAGTTTGATCCTGGCTCAGGAGAAACGCTGGCGGCGCACATAAGACATGCAAGTCGAACGGAATTTAGCCAAATGTTTACATGAGGCGAAGATTTAGTGGCGGACGGGTGAGTAACACGTGAGCAACCTACCTTCGGGAGGGGGATAACATTGAGAAATCAGTGCTAATACCGCATAACGCAATAATATCGCATGATAAAATTGCCAAAGGAGAAATCCACCAGAAGATGGGCTCGCGGCTGATTAGTTAGTTGGTGGGGTAACGGCCTACCAAGACGATGATCAGTAGCCGAGCTGAGAGGCACAACGGCCACATTGGGACTGAGACACGGCCCAGACTCCTACGGGAGGCAGCAGTCGGGAATATTGCACAATGGAGGGAACTCTGATGCAGTGACGCCGCGTATAGGAAGAAGGTCTTTGGATTGTAAACTATTGTCGACAGGGAAGAAAAATGACAGTACCTGTGGAGGAAGCTCCGGCAAACTACGTGCCAGCAGCCGCGGTAATACGTAGGGAGCGAGCGTTATCCGGAATTATTGGGTGTAAAGGGCGCGTAGACGGTATGGCAAGTTAGTTGTGAAATCCCTGAGCTTAACTTAGGAACTGCAACTAAAACTGTCAAACTTGAGTATGGGAGAGGAAAGCGGAATTCCTAGTGTAGCGGTGAAATGCGTAGATATTAGGAGGAACA
>CANQLS010000161.1 GCA_947624765.1 uncultured Clostridia bacterium | reverse complement strand
ACAAGAATGTAAACAATCCAGAAGAAACAGAAGAATTTGACGAACTAGATAATATTATTGTTTTAAATGATGAAGAAGGAAATGAAGTAGAATTTGAATTCTTAGATGTTGTAGAATTAGACGAGAAAGAATATATTGTTTTACTTCCAGTAGAAGAAGCAGACAAAGGTGAAGTTGTTATATTTCGAGTAGAAGGTGAAGGCGAAGACGAATCTTATGTTGGAGTAGACGATGAGGCAGAAGCTGAAAAGGTGTTTAATGCATTTAAAGAAAAGACAAAAGATATATTTGACTTTGTTGAAGAATAATGAGAGGTAAAAATAGTGAGGCAGCTTTTTTGCCTCACTATTTTCTTTTAAGAGGAGAGTAAGATGAAAGAATTAGTTAATGAAGTAGAAAACGAAGTAAAATCGATTTTTGAAAAGCAAGAAAATATTTGTGAAGTTAATGAAAATAAAGTGTTACAAGCTTTCATTAATCATAAAGTTAGTGAGGCACATTTGCAAGGTACAACTGGGTACGGATATGGAGATGTTGGAAGAGATGTTATTGAATGTATATTTGCCGAGATATTTAAAACAGAGGACGCACTAGTTCGAACACAATTTATTTCTGGTACTCATACAATTTCAACAGTATTATTTGGTATTTTAAGACCTGGTGATATTGTTTTAAGTATTAATGGAAAACCATATGATACATTAGATGAAGTAATTGGAATTCGTGAAAATGTTAGTTCTTTAAAGGCATTTGGTGTGAGTTATGAACAGATTGATTTAGACAATGGTAAATTTGATTTTCAAAAAATAAAGGAACGTGTTTCTAAAAAAGATATAAAAATGGTTATGATACAACGTTCAAAAGGATATGCTGATAGAGAGGCGTTTAGTATTTCTGAAATAGAGCAAGCTATAAAAACTGTGAAAGATGCTGACGAGAATGTAGTTGTTATGGTAGATAATTGTTATGGGGAGTTTGTATCAGTAAAAGAGCCATCAGAAGTAGGCGCTGATGTTACTGTAGGTTCACTTATAAAAAATATGGGTGGTGGAATAGCTAAAACTGGAGGATATATAGTAGGTAAAAAATCACTTATTGAATTAATTAGTGATAGATATAGTGCCCCGGGATTAGGCAAGGAAGGAGGCGCTACACTTCAAAATAATCGAGACATTTTGCAAGGTATTTTTATGGCTCCACATATTGTTTGTCAAGCCCTTAAAACGGCTATATTTGCTTCACGATTATTGGAAAAGTTAGGCTACGAAGTATCACCGAAATATGATGCTGAAAGATCTGATATTGTTCAAATGGTGAAGTTTAAAGATGCTGATAAATTAATTAGTTTTTGTCAAGGAATTCAAAGTTATTCACCTATTGATTCTCATGTAGTACCTGAGCCTTGGGATATGCCAGGATATGAAAATAAGGTTATTATGGCATCTGGCAGTTTTACTTCTGGTTCTTCTATTGAACTAAGTTGTGATGGCCCATTAAGAGAGCCTTATATAGCTTATTTGCAAGGTGGGCTTACATATGGCTATGGTAAATTGGCGGTTATTCATGCTGCGGAAAAAATACATAAGGAATAATTGAGAGATAGGAGAGAGCGTTTATGAAAGTTATAGTAGTTGGCGGAGGACCAGCTGGCATGATGGCAGCAATTAGTGCATCTAAAAATGGTCATCAAGTTATTCTTTTAGAAAGAATGAGGAGCGTTGGTAGAAAGCTATCTATTACTGGAAAAGGTAGATGCAATGTAACTAATATGGTACCTATGGAAGAATTTTTTAAAAATATTCCTAGCAATTATAAATTTTTATATAGTGCATTTCAGTATTATACAAATGAAAATTTAATTCAAGATTTAAATAGTTGGGGAGTGAAAACTAAAGTAGAAAGAGGGGATAGAGTTTTCCCTGTTTCAGATAATGCGTTAGATGTTGTACATGCTCTTCAAAGAAAATTAGATAATTTAGGTGTAAAAATATTTGTAAATCAGCGTGTTAAAGCTATTATACAAAAAAGCGGAAAAGTAACTGGAGTTAAAACTGAAGATAATATTTATGAAGCAGATGCAGTTATTTTGGCGACTGGTGGAAAAAGTTATCCATTAACTGGTTCTAGCGGTGATGGATATATGCTTTCTAAAGCTTTAGGTCATACTATTATAGAGCCAAAGGCTTCTTTAGTACCTGTTGAAACTTTTGAAAAGAATGAAATGCAAGGACTTTCCTTAAAAAATGTTTCGTTAGTTGTAAAAGATGCAGATAAGAAAATTTACGAAGATTTTGGAGAAATGTTATTTACACATTTTGGATTATCTGGTCCGATAATATTGAGTGCTAGTAGCCATATTTTACATGTTAAAAATATAGATGAGAAATTAAGAAGCAAGCAAATTGTTTTTCATATTGATATGAAGCCGGCACTTTCAGAGGAAAAATTAGATCAAAGATTGCAAAGAGATTTTGAACAATATTCAAGGAAGCAATGTAAAAATTGTTTGCATGATTTATTACCTGCAAAAATGATACCTTATATATTAAAACTATGGGGAGTCAATCCTGAAAAGCAAATTGATCAAATTTCAAAAGAAGAAAGAAAAAGGCTAGTGAAGTTGCTAAAAGATGTTTCGTTTACAATGAGTAGATTTAGGCCTATTGAAGAAGCTATCGTAACTGCTGGCGGAGTTTCTACTAAGGAGGTTAATCCATCTACTATGGAATCTAAAATTGTGAAAGGGCTTTATTTTGCAGGTGAAATACTAGATGTAGATGCTTATACAGGTGGCTTTAATTTGCAAATTGCTTTTAGCACAGGCTGTTTAGCTGGCAGATTGTCGAATTATGTCGAATAAGGCAGAACGAAAATGATTGATAAGACTGAAAAATGATGATAAAATTTGAGCGTAAGGTTGTACCTTATGGAGGATAGAGATGTTAAAACAGTATTTAACAATAAAAGAAGAAGCAGAGGCAGAGATTAGCGTTAAAAAGTCAAGATTTATTGCCGACGTTTTCTTCATGGATGAAGAAAAAGATTTTAGCAAGAAATTGGAACGGAGTTAAAAAGAAGTACAAAGATGCTAAGCATTACGTTTATGCATATCGATTAGCAAATGGAACGGAACGATATAGTGATGACGGAGAACCCAATAAAACAGCGGGGGTTCCGATATTAGATATTTTGCGTGGAAATAATCTTTATAATGTTTTAGTTATTGTTACAAGATATTTTGGAGGTACTTTACTCGGAACTGGTGGCTTGGTGAAGGCTTATGGCGATGTTGTAAAACAAGCTCTATCGCAAGTTAAAGTTATTGAAAAAAGATTAGGAGTAGAGTACCAATTAGTGCTTTCTTATAACGACTTTCGCAGTGTTGAACACTGGTGTAGTTTGAATAATGTAATAATGTCAGACATATCTTTTTCAGATGAAGTTACATTACATATTAAAATAATAAAGGAAGCAGAAGAAATTTTTTTGGAACAATTGAAAGAATTATTGGAAGGAAGAATGAAAATTAGCAAAATCCAAAACGGCTTATATGTGTAGCTGACATTTTTGGTTACTAGATAATACTTTTAGATAAAAAATAACGGGCTTTCCTTGAAATAGGAAGGCTCGCTTAATTTAAA
>CANQLS010000160.1 GCA_947624765.1 uncultured Clostridia bacterium | reverse complement strand
ACAGGGGCTTTAATGAGTCCTACCACTGCACAACAAAAAGAATCAATCTCTGGTATCGCACACGCAATCAGCATTGAAACTCAAATTAATAATTAGAAGTGAATAATGAAGGGAGTTATAGTAATGGATATTATGAAATATGTTTGGTGTTTTGTCATAGGTGGTTTCATCTGTGTCATAGGTCAAATTTTAATTGATAAAACGAAGTTAACATCTGCTCGTATTTTAGTTTTATTTGTAACCGTTGGTGTTATTTTAACAGGGCTTGGACTTTATCAACCAATAGTTGATTTAGCTGGTAGTGGCGCAACAGTTCCATTAACAGGTTTTGGATACTCTCTAGGTAAAGGAGTAATGAAAGAAGTAGATGAAGCTGGATTGCTAGGTGTTTTCACCGGTGGTATTAAAGCCACTGCAGCAGGTGTTAGTGCTGCGATTTTATTTGGATTTTTGGCGGCGTTACTAGCTAAGCCGAAGATGAAGAAAGAATAGTTTCCGGTTGGGAAATAATTGGACAATTTCGTTGTTGGACTTCACTTCGGAAATCCTCAACGTACCATATGTACGCCTCCGGTTTCCTCGTTCGTCCGCCTAGAAATTGCCTCAATTCTTTCCCAACCTAGATTGCGACAAAAAATTATGGTTGAAAAATAATTGGACAATTTAGAAAGGATAATGAAATTATGAATAACTTTTTTAAATTTACTCCACCTAAACCTACACGTCCTTTTAAAATAAAAAAATCACCTATTACAAAAGAACCTCTTTATGATAAAAAAGCATCTATTTCTAATTCTTTAAAAGATAATGTAGAAAAAATGAAATATTTTCTACATTATCCTATTAATAGTGATGTTCAGTGTAGAGAATTTAATATTCGAATAAACGATGTTTCTTATCCAGCTACTATGTTTTTTTACGATGGTTTAGTTGATTCAGAATTAATTAATAATTTCTTATTAAGACAATTTATGAAAAACACAAATGCAGATGTTTCTAATGGAATTAAAGATGCTATATTAACAGATATTCTAGCTCAAAACCAAGTTAAAATAAAAAATAATTTTGAAGATATTATATCTGCTGTAGTAGTGGGAAATTGTATTGTTTTTGTTGATACGTTAAATATAGCAATTATTTGTGATACAAAAAAACTTCCACAACGTGCTATTGATAAATCAGAAAATGAAATGGCAAGTCGTGGACCAGCAGAAGCATTTGTGGAAGGACTTCGTAATAATACAGGATTAGTTCGTAAATATGTTAAAGACCAAGATTTAATTTTTGAAGACATTCCAATTGGTAATAAAGCCCCCACTACCTGCACAATCGCTTATATTTCATCTATTGCAAATGATTCGCTAATTCAAGAAGTAAAGCGAAGAATTTCAAGTATAGATGTAGATTACGTTTTAGATATAGGGCAAGTTGAACAATTAATTGAAGATAAAACATATCTCACTACACCTCTTATGCTAACAACAGAAAGGCCAGATAAAGTGGCACTTCACTTATTCGAAGGAAGAGTTGTAATTTTGCTGTCAGGAAGTCCAAATGCATTAATAGTTCCAGCAGTATTAGTAGATTTTATGCACACATCAGAAGACGTTTATTTAAGATATCCTTATTCTTTATTTATTCGTTTCTTCCGTTTACCAGCACTATTCTTTTCAGTCTTACTTCCTGGACTTTATATTTCAATAGTTACTTTCCATCAAGAAATGATTCCAACCGACTTACTGTTTGCAATTGCAGGTACAAGAGAAAAAGTCCCCTTTCCGCTCGTAGTAGAATTATTAATTATGGAAATAGCATTTGAAATAATTCGTGAAGCTAGCATTAGAACGCCAGCACCAATTGGTCCAACACTAGGTATTGTAGGAACGCTTATATTAGGTCAAGCTATAGTTAGTGCAAATGTGGTTAGTCCAATTTTAATTATAATCGTTGCATTAACTGGTATTAGTTCATTTGCAGTTGCAAACTTTTCACTAAACTTTACATTCCGTATACTGCGTTTCTTCTATATTTTCTTAGGAGCTTTCGCTGGATTTTTTGGAATTTCATTAGGATTAATTTTACACGCGTGCCTTTTAGTAACTACTACTTCTTTCGGTGTACCTTATTCTAGTCCTTACGTTCCAATTAATTCAAAATTAGGAGAAAGCGACTTAGCTAGCATTCCAATTTGGAAACAAGAAGAACGACCAAACTTTTTAAAACCTAAAAAACAAAAAAGACAGCCAAAAATTTCAAGGAAATGGATAATAAATTCAAAGGAGAGATAGTATATGAACAATGAAAAATTAAATGTTTGGGAAATTGCTTGTACTTTATCTATAATCACTCTCACTCCAGTTATCCTTAGTTTTCCACAATACTCCGCAAAAAGATATGGTAGCGCTAGTGTATTGCACGCAGTTTATTTATCAGTTTTAATATTAATATTTTTTTCTATCGTATTTAAACTATATAAACCATTTGTAGGAAAAGATATTTTAGATATTTCTGAAATGGTTGGAGGTAAATTTTTAAAAGGAATATCAGGTGTACTATTTTCTCTTTATTTATTTACAATTGTAATTTTCACTCTAGAAGAATTTGGACAAAATATTAAAAATGTAATGTTTACTAATTCAACAATTGTACAAATTAATATGTTATTTGTAATTGGTATGGCAATTTTAGCTTACTTCGGCATAAAAGGAATTTTCCGTATTGGAAGTTATATCTTACCAATTGTAGTAATAGGTTTTGCATTAATGTTTATATCGCTAACTTCTAAAATGGATTTAACAAACTTAACACCAGTATTAGGTACAGGTGCTAAAGAAATTTTTTTAAATGGTGCCATAGAATTAGGAATATTTAATTCTCTATTTATTTTATTTTTAATATCTCCTTTTCTTGGAGATATTAAAAAAGCAGGTTTCAGCTCTATTGCAACTACTTCAGGAGTAATTATTTTCGCTCTATTTTTATTAAGCACTGTTATTCCTACTCCATCACTTAATCAAAAATATTTTGCGCTATTTGACCTTACACGATACATTGGCTTTGGAAGATTTTTCCAAAGAATTGAATCAATATTTACTTTCTTATGGATTATAGCGTGCTTTTTGTTTTTGGGCTCTGCCCTTACATTTATTATTGTCATGCTCAAAAAAATATTTAATTGGAAATATCCAAATAGATTAATTCCATGCTTCACACTACTAATTTTAGCTCTTTCAAATTTAATACCAAACTATGCTTTATCTAGTGCCGTACGCCAATTTTTATATATGAAAGTTGCACCAATTTTACTGTTTCTATATCCGTTTATTTTATTAGTAATCGCTCGTATTAAAGTTTCAGGAGAAAGGGTGGAAAAATGAAAAAAACATCATATATTAAAATATCAATTTTATTTTTTCTTTTTCTATTCACATTAACAGGATGCTTCGGTCCCAAACAGTTAGACGACTTAGCATACGTTATTTCAATTGGAATTGATAAAGGTGATGAAAAAGATTTAAAAATAACATTTCAAATCGCAATTCCAGTAAATATTTCTGGTGAAGGAAGTTCTCCTGGAAAAGATACCTCTACTTTATTAACTGTAGATGCAGATTCTTTGTATGGTGCAGTGTCAGAAGCTAATACTAGAGTAAGTAAAGAAATTAATATGTCCCAAAATAAGATGGTAGTATTTTCTGAAGAACTAGCAAGAGAAGGATTAT
>CANQLS010000159.1 GCA_947624765.1 uncultured Clostridia bacterium | reverse complement strand
TATTTTTGTAATTTTTATATATCTATTTTTGTAATTTACAAAATCGAATCATTCAACAGTCTGGTGTGTGTGTGTGTAGAGTCGCAACGGTTTCAGCGTTTTTCATTTACATCTTTTCCCCCCTTCTATTATACTGCTCCACTTATCTTTTTCTTCATTGGGTTTGGCAATATTGTAATTTCTTTATCGGTAGTATCTGTTGTAATTGTTGTATCTTTTCCATCAACTATTCCTGTTACTCCTAAGCCTTTTTCTTCGGCTAAAGCATCAAATTTAACTTTTGGAACTTTGCATGCTTTAATTGTTTCTTTATATACTTTCATTGTGTTTTTTGATATAGTATCCCAATTAAATTCCTTAATTACTTTTTCACGTGCGTTTTTCGCAATTTGTTTACATAGTTGTTCATTAAATAAAACTTCTAATATAGAATCTGCTAATGAATTTGGATTTCCCGCATAAGATTTCATACCATCAATTCCATGAGATATAATTTCATTTAATCCTCCAGCATCAGACACAACTGTAGCTGCACCTGCAAGCATTCCCTCTAATGCAACTATTCCAAAAGGTTCATACAAACTTGGAAATGTAGCTATATCAATAACTTTATACATTTTTGTAATTTGTGTATCATTTAAATATCCAGTGAAATATACTTTTTGCGAAATACCCAAAGAATCTGCTAAACCTTTTAATTCATCCATACATGGTCCACGACCTGCAATAACAAATTTTACATTTGGATAATTAGCTAATATTTTCGGTGCAGCCTGAAATAAAATTTGAATTCCTTTTTCGTTTACAATTCTTCCAGCAAAGAATATAATTTTTTCGTGGTCTGCTGCATAATTTCGTCTAAATTCCATATCTCTTTCTTGACCATCAAACTTGTTAATGTTAATTCCATTTGGAACTACATGAATATTTTCTGTTGGTTTACCAAATAAATTTTTGATTTCATTTTTCATAAACTGACTATTGCAAATCACATTTCCTGCCTCATACGTAAGTAGCCATTCCACATCATTCACATAGCCTTGTGAATTATTATGAATTCCTTTATTTCTTCCACTTTCAGTAGCATGAATTGTAGCAACTAATGGAAGTTTATATGTTCTCTTCAGTGCTCTTGCAGCATATGCTACTAACCAATCATGTGCATGCAAAACATCAAATTTTCCAAATTCTTTAATAACATCCGCTGCTTTTTCTATCATACAAAAATTCAATTGCATAACCCAATCAATTAAGTTATTTGCATTGATCGGATAATTGCTGACACGATGTACAAATACATCTCCATCTTTTTCAAATTCTCGTGTTTCTCCTTCTTGATAAGTAATTACATGAACTTCATGACCTTGCTTTGCAAAACTATGGGATAAATCATGCACTACGCGTGCAATTCCTCCAACTATTCTTGGTGGATATTCCCAAGAAAGCATCATAATTTTCATAAAACTTCCTCCTTTTTTCTTTTGCGTTTCACTACGGAAATGTATTTTTATCTTTTATTAGTTTTATTTTATACAAACAGTTTAGCTTTTTCAAGTCTTTTGCAAAATATTTATTTATCAAGTAAAAAAGAAACGGAAAATATATTCATCCCGTTCCTTCATAGTGTTTGAAAAGTAGATATTTTACTATCTAATCGACACCTTCTAAAAATTTCATATACATTTTTGATAATTATTTTTAGAAATACCGCTTCAAAAAATAATCTCTCGGTTTGCTTTCTCAGCAATCTTTCTGTTACTACGTTTTTAGAAACTTTTTCCATGTCATAAACATTCACGTCCTGATATATGTCAAATTTGAACTATTATCTTATATGTATCTTTTATAACATTATAGCATATAGAATTCTTTTTTCAAGTTTATATTGTTTTTTTCTACACAATGCGATATAACTTGTATATGGGGGGATTAAATTATGAGAAAGAATATTTTGTTTATTTCAATTATTATACTTGCTATCATATTAGGTGTAGTATTGGGCGTTATGCAAGTTAAGAATAGAATTAATAATGATAATAATGTTGTAACTAATGATGTCGATAATAAAGAAAATGAATCTAATAATTCTGAAGATACTTCTCCAGAAGTTACACCACCTGAAGTGGCTATACCACCAGAGCCAACTAAAGCTAAAGCAGTTTATTTGACAGGTTGGTCTGCTGGTACAAAAAGCAAACGCGAAAGTACAATTAATAATTTAAAAGAAAATGGTTTTAATGCAGTAGTTATTGATATTAAAGATGAAGCTGGACAATTGTCATACTCTTCTAAGGTGCAAACTGCTATTGATATTAAAGCTTCAAAGGGTATGATTGGAAATATCGCTTCTGTTCTTCAAGAATTTCATGATAATGATATTTATGTTATAGGAAGAATTGTTACTTTTAAAGATCCACTATATGCTAAAAATTTGACTCAAAATGCTTATCATAATGCAGAAGGTGCTTTATGGAAAGATTATTCTGGAAATAATTGGCCAAATCCATATAATGAAGCTTCTTGGGAATATCCTATTGCATTGGCAAAAGAAGCTGCAGAGTTAGGATTTGATGAAATACAATTTGACTATGTTCGTTTCCCTTCTTCAGAAGGAAAAGTAAAGCAGATTGCTTTTGGATTTAATTCAGCTACTCAAACAAAATCTGAAACTATCAATTTATTCTTAACAAAAGTTATGGAAGAATTAGAAGGTTACCCTGTTACTATTTCTGCAGATGTCTTTGGTATTACAACCAAAAAGGCTGGCGATTTTGAAAATATTGGACAAGATTTTGCTGCAATAGCAGGAATTGTAGATGTTATTTGTCCAATGGTATATCCTTCACATTATGGATTAGGAGAATATAATATTTCAAAGCCAGACAAAAATCCATATGATATTGTATTTGGAGCTTTAAAAGATGCTCAAAAAAGAATTGATGAAACAGGCAGAGAAAAATCTGCTATCATTCGTCCTTATTTGCAAGATTTTACTGCTAGCTGGCTTGGTAGTGGAAACTACTTAAAATATGGTACAGCAGAAGTAAAAGAGCAAATTCAGGCATGCTTTGATTTAAGGATTGATGAATTTACACTTTGGGATTCAAATAATAGCTATTGCTATGAAGCATTAGGACAAGCTACTTGGCTTAGTGAAGAAGAATATCAGAAAAAACTTTTAGAAGAACAAAAGAAAAATGAAGAAAATTTAGTGAATGATACTGAAATGAAAACCGAAAATAATCAGTAATTTCATTGTTTGAAATATGCTTTAAGGACACAGATAATTGCAACATATTGTCTGTGTCCTTAATAATTATTCATATTTATAAATTTTAAAAAACGTGAGAAAAAGCGAGTATTCTTTAGATAATAAAATCTAATTACACGCTAAGCTATTTTTCATTACTTGCCTATATTTCATTTGTATGTTAATATAATAGTAACCCTACGAGGTTCGTATCACTTGAGTTTTATTTAGAACCAACATTCTAATTTAAGGGGAGTCTAGGCTCTGGATATGGTGTGCAAGCTCAAACATTTCTTTGAGAAGCCCGTAAGTATCGAGGAGGACACCCACCTGTGTAAGCAGGCTCTTAAATTCGCTCTTGAGGACGGCTTTTGTGGGGCGTTTTTTTGTTTTATAATTTTTTATTTTTTCTTCTCCTTCACATTTTCTTTGGTTACTAGATAATGGTTTTATTCTAAATAATTCTTCAAAGCCATGTATGTGCACGTG
>CANQLS010000158.1 GCA_947624765.1 uncultured Clostridia bacterium | reverse complement strand
TGAATATTTGTCATATATTGATGCCAATACAAACCTGTTTGACTATCACTTACAACATCAAATTTAAATGTATATTTTGTATTTTGTCCTGCTTTGATATATGCATTAGATATTAACTTAGCACCTTCAATCAAAGCTTTTTCAGGTGTATCCCAGCCTGCATTTTTTGCATACTCTAATCCTCTTAATGTATTTCCTTCACCATCAGTTGCTCCATAATTGAAAAAATTATATGTATTAGGATATGTTTTATTTGTACCTGTAATCATTCCAGGTAAACTTTTTCCTTTTCCTAATTCTTGAAATATCTTTACAACAATACTTAACGCATTTTCTCCTGAAGCTTCTGCTGCATTATATATCATTTGTGCATAAGATTTTCCACCTGTACTTCCCTCTAAATAAGTACCTTTTACAGCTTTTTCTATATCTGCTACTGATACAACAGAGCTATTTGATAAGTCTAAAAATTGAAAGATTGTTGTCTCTGTTAAGAAATTTCTAGGATCTAGGTAGTAGTTTACAATTTTTGCAGATGCACAGTAATATCCAACATCACCTTGTCTTCCACAAGAGCATAACCAAGCTCCATTATTTTTATAAATAGTGTTTCTTAAACACTTATTTTCATTAACCGAATTTGTTAATTCATTCCAATCTATATCTGTATAGAATGGCTTAAACTTCCAATTAGTATGTCCTGTTTCACTTACCAATTCTTTTAATTTTTGCTTATAGCTTTCTGGAAATGCATCTATTCCATTATTGTTATTAGAATTTGCATTTATTGTGACTTGGTTGTATGCTGCCTGTACAGTATTAGGCATTACAAAAAGAAAGAAATTTAATATTATTATGTTTATTAAAATTAAATATATTGTTTTACTTATGTATATTTTTTTCATTTTCTTTTGCTCCTTATCTTATTTCTTTTGCTATTTTCTTTATTTTGCTATATTCGAAATAAGTATATCATTAAAATAAAAAAATAGTCAATAAAAATCGACTACTTTTCCTCTTTGTAACGAAAATGTAATATTTATTGGCTATTTTTCTTTTTAAATATTATTAATTTACTAAAAATATAGTTTACTATTACTACCATAACTTGAGTTACAAATTTAGCAATAATATCATTTATATTAAATATTTTTACCATTAGGGCAAATGTACCAACATCACAAAGAATTCCTGATACAATTCTTGCCATGAAAAAAGATATCATTTCTTTTAAAAACGCTTTTTTGCTTTCTGTTTTACTCTCAAAGACAAATATCTTGTTTGTTATATATGCAAATAGAACTGAGCAAAACCATGATATTCCACTACTTACAACTTCGTCTATATTTAATATTCTTGCAGTAATATAATATGTTACAAAATTAACTATTGTAGTTAGTACACCAAATATTAAATAATTTGCAACTTCTTTATACTGTATATATAATTCTTTAATTTTATTCATCTATTTTAAATCTCCTAAATAATCCAACTAATCTATATTTATTTTTTCTTTTATAATATATTGAGGTCGAGATTTACTTTCATCATAAATTCTTGCTATATATTCACCTATCATCCATAATGACACTAAAATTGTGCCACAAAGTAGCGTTACTGTAACCATTATAGAAGTCCAACCAGCAGTCAAATTATTCCACTTAAATATAAAAGATAATATAGCATAGACTAGAATAGCTAATGATAATATTATTGATAAAAATCCCATTCCACCAACTAATTTTAGTGGTTTTGTTGAAAAGCTTATTATTCCGTCTGATGCAAGTTTTAGCATTTTCTTTAATGGGTATTTTGTTTTTCCAGCAAAACGCTCTTTTCTTTCATATTGAAATTCCTTTTGTTCAAAACCTACCCAACTAAACAATCCTCTTAAAAATTTATTATGTTCTGGTAAACTGTTAATAACATCTACTACTTTTCTATCAACTAGTCTAAAATCACCTGTGTCTTTAGGAATATCTACATCTGACAATGCATTTAAAGTATTGTAAAATACCTTTGCAGTTAGTAATTTAAATACAGATTCTCCTTCTCTACTTTTTCTTTTTCCATATATTACTTCATTGCCTTCTTCCCATAATTTTAACATGTCTGGTATTAATTCAGGTGGGTCTTGTAAATCTGCATCTATTATTACAATTGCATCTCCTGTAACATATTGTAATCCAGCTGTAACAGCGCATTGATGTCCAAAATTTCTTGAAAATGATATTATTTTTACGTTTTTATCTTTTTGCGCTATTGATTTTAATATTTCTAAAGTTTTATCTTTACTTCCATCATTTACAAATATAATTTCATGTTCATAATTTTCAATCTTGTTTAATATTTCAGATACTTTTGTATAACATTCATTTGCAACTTCTTCTTCATAATACATTGGTATAACTACAGATACTTTTTTCATAATAACTTTCATCCCTTTTATTTCAATTTTCTTTATTTTTCTTTAATTTTTTCATACCTTGTTCTACAATTTTTTCTATGTTACATATACCATAAGCTCCTAGGATAATAAATATAGGTATTAAGAAATATATATATCTAGATCTTGCTTCCCAAACTAATAAAAATATTGCAATTCCTACTATTGAAATTCCTAAGATTCTTATTTCTCTTGTTCTTTCTTTTTTTAGCAAATCTATAATAATTCCCACAATTATAGCAAAAAATAACATATTATTAAAATGCCTCATATAAGGTCTAAAAAATACATATGAATTATCTCCCAATACTAATTTATATGGAATGCTATTTGTATTTAGTGTATCCCAACCTATTAAACTTAGAGCATAATATGTTTCATCATTCCATACATATTTAAATTTCTTAAATAAGAAATCAATATATCCTGATACTCCAAAGTCATTTAATCTTTCTTTAATTTTCAATATGTTGGCTGATTTCTTTTCGTTATAATTTCCACTAGTAGATGTATAATCAGCATCATCTTGACTATACGCACCATAACCTATTGACGTACCGCCTTCACTTTCAGGTTTGTTAAGTCCCATCATAATCCAATGTGTTATTGGAAATTCTAATTCGTTTTTTCTATTATCTTTAATTAGAACTGCTTCTCCAACCTTATTAAATAAAGTAATTAATATTACAGATGTTACTATAACTATGCATAAACTTTTTAGTGTCTTTTTGTTTATTTTTGTAAAAATGTAATCAATGATGATTGCTATTAATACAATTATTGCAACTGGTTTCATACAATAACCTATAACACCCATTATAGTCATAATTAATAAATTAATATAATATTTTTTATTAGATTTTTCTTTGTTTTCTTTTGCACATAACCAAAAGTAAAATGTTCCAATTGGAAAGGCAACAGATAATGTATCTGTATATACTATTGGTGAATATAAGTATAATGGTGCACATCCAATTAATAATATTAATGTGTTTAACGCTAGCTTATTTCCACCCATTTTTTTTGCAGATAAAACAGCAAATATTACTGATGCAAATATAAATGCAATATTTGCAATATATGCTCCTACTTCACTGCCAAAAAATAATTTCATAGCTAATGTAGTAACAATTAATGCACCCCAGTTGTTTGGAAAAATTTTAAAATAATACTGATTCATTGTCGTTCCTGTATTTGCTATATCTTTTGAACTATCCATTATCCATTTAAAATCCCAATTATATTTTACCCTAAAATAGTAAACAGATAAGTAAGATAATATAAGAAATAAAACG
>CANQLS010000157.1 GCA_947624765.1 uncultured Clostridia bacterium | reverse complement strand
GTTTCATAATTTACATCATATACAAATAAAAAAACATCTTTTTTACTATTAGGTATTGTTATCATTTCTTCATATGATGGTGCTATAACTTCGTTTCCAGAAGAGTCTATTACACCCCATTTATTGTTTTCAAATGCAGCAAAGTATTCTTTACTAGATATTTTACTTTGGTTGTTTTCCCTATTAAGTATTTTTCCTATTATGTACACACACATTATTACTACTATGATTGCGACTATTACTGCTATTACTTTTTTTATGTTTAATTTTGGCTCTTGTTCATATCTTCTACCTCTACTCATTTTTTGCCCTCCTTTGCCATATACAATATATCATAATTTATTATTTGTTTCAATACTTATTTATTATTTAAATGTAATAAAAATTTAATATTATTGTAACAAAACCTCTAAAAAGCTCTCCCGTACGCATATAGATAGTATTTTTTTCAATTTATGGATTTTTGGTATAATTGCCTATTTACAAATAGAACAAATAGTGTGATAATTTAATTACATAAGGTCTTATATAAGAAACAAAGGAGAATTTTATATCATGAAAAAGAAAATTATTTTTTTAGTAACTTTAATTATTATTTTAGCTATTGGAATAAGCTGTGTGTTTGGGGGATTTAATTTGTGTAACAATCTGAGACAAGCTTTTTCTGATAATATCAAAGAAAAGAAAGAAATAGCAGTCTATGGGGGGACTGAAAATAAAGCGGCAATTTCTTATAGTGATAAAGAAATAAAAAAAGACTATGGTATTTTAGAAGGTACAAGTGTAACAGCAGTATTGTATAACAATGGAATACTAGTTATAAGTGGTCGCGGAGAAATGCCAAAATCTTGGACAGAAGCTAATCAATATCCATGGTATGAAACTGATAAGGGAGACATTACTAAAGTAATCGTTAGAGAAAATGTACAAGATGTTGGAAATAAAGCATTTTACGAGTGTGATAATTTATCAACCATAATTATATTAGGAAAATCTACTTCAATTGGAACCGATGTATTTTCTACTGGTAGAGGTCAAGATAAATTAACTGATTTTTACTGTAGAAAAAATAATTCTACTGCAAAAGAATATGCAAATAGCAATGGAATGTCTGAAAAAATTAAAGAAATTGAAGAATTTAATAATATATCTGAAAGTGATGATACTATAACAGCTTTGTTATATGATAATAATACCACATTAGACATTATTGGTACTGGAAATATGAAAGACTGTTCTGGAACAGATGGTGATGCATTTGGATGGTATGACACATATCATGAAAATATTACATCCTTATTAGTAGGAAGTGGCATAGAAAAAATAGGTGATTATGCTTTTGCAAGACTTACTAATTTATCTAATTTGTATTTATCAGAAGGTATAAAAACAATTTCCTCTAATTCTTTTAACTCATGCTCTAACTTAACTCATATTGATATACCAGCAAGTGTTACTACAATAGAATTAGGTGCCTTTAGTGGTTGTATTACATTATCAGAAATTAATGTAAATTCAAGCAATACAAATTATGCTGATTGTGATGGTGTTTTAACAAATAAAAATAAAACACAACTGATTTGTTATCCAAGAGAAAAAACTAATAAATTATACATTATTCCAGAAACTATAACTGAAATAGAAAACCAAGCTTTTAATAATTGCAATAATTTAAAGGACTTATATATTGTAGGTAAAGACATTACTATAAATGACAATAATTTCAGTAAAAGTATAACTATACATTGTAAAAAAGATTCATCAGCTGAAACTTATGCAACTAGCAAAAGTTTTCCTTGCCAAACAACAATACTAGATGAATGTCAAAGTATATATGATATATCAAGTGATTCTGATGGCGAAAATAATGTAATGGCTGAATTATATGATGATGGAACTTTATTTATAAGTGGAATAAGTGGAACTGGAACAATGAAGGACTGGACTTCTGAAAGTGAAACTCCATGGTATAATATTGGCGATAATATTAGTACTATAATTATAAAAGATGGTATAACAAATATAGGAAATTATGCTTTTAGTAATTTAGCATTTTGTACAGAAGTAAATATTCCAACAACTGTTACAAGCATAGGAGACCATGCATTTGAAAATTGTAGTAGACTTACAGAAATAGAAATTCCAAAAGAGGTTACTTCTATGGGTGATAGCTGTATAACAACAACTGCTAAAATATATTGTAAATCTAATTCCGAAGCTTATACTTATGCAAGTCAATTTGGTGGTTCTGGCTACGACGTTTTGAAAGATAACTGCGAATGGGACATCTCTAATGAAGTAGGTAACAATCATGTCAAAGCAAGATTATACTCTGAGGGAAAGATGTTTATTGGTGGAACGGGAGATGTTAAAAATTATTCTCAGATAGGTCAAATTCCTTGGTATAGTAGTGATAAGGATAATATAACAAATGTAATTATAAAAAAAGGTGTAATAGGTATAGGAAATTGGACCTTTAAAGACTGTAGCAACTTAACAAATATAGTAATACCAAATAGTGTAACAAGTATAAGATACTCTGCTTTTGATTCTTGTAGTAGTTTAACAAATATATTAATACCAGATAGTGTAACAAGTATAGAAAGTTTTGCTTTTATCAATTGTTCTGGCTTAACAAATAT
Organism: uncultured Clostridia bacterium; assembly: GCA_947624765.1. Taxonomy (GTDB): domain Bacteria; phylum Bacillota; class Clostridia; order TANB77; family UBA1234; genus RGIG4465. Next base: position 1,138 of record CANQLS010000157.1, on the reverse strand, counting down.
CAGAGTTACTACGCAAAATAAAAATTATAGTGACATAAATGGTGTATTATTTGATAAAGATAAAAAAACATTAATTAAATACCCAGACGGAAAAACTAATAGCAATTATGAGATTCCAAATGAAGTTACAAAAATTGGAGATAGTGCTTTTTCTCACTGTAATAATTTAGTAGATGTAAATTTTTCAAATAGTGTTACAACTATTGGTAGTCAAGCTTTTTATGATTGTAAAGGTTTAACAAGTGTAAAGATACCAAATAATATTACAGATATTTCCGTTTCTGCTTTTGAAGATTGCAGCAAATTATCAAAAGCTGTTATATTAAATAGGAATACTAATTGTGGAGCAGATTGTTTTAAAAATTGTGGTTCTGGTTTTATAATTTACTGCTGGAAAAATTCAACCGCAGATACATATGCAGAAAGTAACAATATAAATCAGCTATATTTAGACGATATAAAACCACAAGTAAGAGTAACTGGAAATCCAGAAGATTGGCAAGATGAAAGTGTAACATTAACAATAGAAGCAAGTCCTGATTTAACACTAGGATTTGAACTAGCTGATACACCTTACAGCTTTGATGGTGGAGTATCATGGCAAGCAAGCAACACAAAAACTTTTGATAAAAATCAACAAGTTAAAATACAAGTAAAAAATGAAATAGGAAATATAGCAGAAACAACAATAGACATCACAAAAATACTTGAATTTAAAAATGTATCTATAAAAAATCCTCCAACAAAAACTGAATATTATGTAGGAGATAGATTAGATTTAACGGGATTAAAATTAAATGCAGAATATAATAGTGGAATAGAAGAAGTAACATCTGGATTTACATGTGACCCAGCAAACGGCACACTACTAAACACAGTAGGAACACAAACCGTAAAAGTTACATATAAAGGACAAACAGTTACATTTGAAATAACAGTTAAAGAAACAGAAGGCTCTGGTGGACGGTACTGGCGGTTCCGGAAGTCAAGGTGGTTCTGGCGAACAAGGTGGCTCTGGTTCTGGCTCTGGAAGTCAAGGTGGAACTGGAACTGGCGGACAAGGTACTGGTGGCTCTGGAAACCAAGGTGGAACTGGAACTGGCGGACAAGGCACTGGTGGTTCTGGAAACCAAGGTGG
>CANQLS010000156.1 GCA_947624765.1 uncultured Clostridia bacterium | reverse complement strand
TAACTCGGCTCCTGTAGCATCAGTTCCAATAGTAAGCTGACCAGCAACACCTTTCAATATACTTTCATATTTTGCCTCTAATCCTGCTAAACCTTGATTATCAACGCCACAAACTCCTAAAACCTGCGATAAAAATGCTCCTTTTGGATAATATCTCTTCGTATCTTCATAAATGTTAACGCCTTTTATTTTATTTTCTTGTATCCAAACTCTAATCTTATCTGTTACCTCTTTATCTAATTTTTTTGCAATCGTTTCCTCACTAGTATTTTTATTTACCTTTGTTAAAATAGTTTCATAATCTAAATTCAAAATTTCTGAAAGCCCTTTAGCAGTAAGCTCTTTATCTTTTACATTTCTAGGTGTAACACTAACAGTTTCTACCGAAATACTTTTTGCAAGCACTTCTCCATTTCTATCATAAATTGTTCCTCTCTTTGGACTAATAACTCTATTCTTAGTCTGTTGTGCATACGCCTTTTTCTGCAAATCCTCTGCTCTTACTACTTGCCAATAAAACATTCTAGCAAGTAATAATATTAATACAATTGCAAATATAGATAAAAGAATGGTAGTTCTTTTTTTAGATTCCATATTTACCTTTGCCATGTTACACCTCCTCGATAAATTATATCATATAATATCCATATTCATGCAATAAAAATATTATTTTACACAGAAAAAGCACCCAAAATATTAAGCACGTCGGCTAATGTTTGGTGTGCATACATCTTTATTACTTTAATCAATTATTTTTCTTATCTCTCTTACTAAATTTTCAAACCAGCTCAACTCTTCTTCGTCCTCTATAGTAACAGGTTTTGTAATCTTATCTTGTTTTTCTACATTAACATACTGTATTTGAGAAGCTGATGGCTTTTGCATTCCCAACTGATATTTAGCATAATTTTCAACATACGTCAAATCAGTTTTACTCTCAATTTCTGCTTGCAACTGATCATTTACAGCTTGTGCTTCAACTAATTGCGTTTGCAACTTCTTAATTCCCGAAAACTCTTCATTTAATACAGAATAGCGATAACAAATCATAAAAAACAATGCGAAGAAAACAGAAATAAGAGCAACAGTTTTCAATTCCACTATTGCACTTTTCTTTTGCTTTGTTTTTGGTGCTTTTAAAGTCATAGCATCTGGTTTATTTTTTATTTTAGTAGAAGTTTGAATAGGAATATCAATAGATTGTTTTGACTTCTTTGCTACTTGTTTTTGAGTAGTAACATTATTTCTTTTATAATTAGTTTGATTTTTACTTGATACTGATTTTACATTCTTAGAAGTTGTCGATTTTACAGATTTATTATTAGAAGAATTATTAGAACGCCTAACATTTGTACCATAAGAAACATTAGACTTAGCATTCGTACGTACATTTACATTTCTATTAACTCTATGACCGTTTTTATATTCATAATAATCATAATCGTAATCTAGAGCCGGCATTCATAATCCTCCTTTCATTTAATATCTTCTTTCAAACACCCTTAACTTTGCACTCTTCGAACGTGAATTCCTTTTCTGTTCTTCCTCACTCGCAAGCAGTGGCTTCTTTGTAATAATTTTCCCATAAGACTTAGCACCACAAACACATTTTGGAAAATCTTTCGGACAAGTGCAACGCCCTTCTAAATCTATAAAAGTATTTTTAACAATTCTATCCTCTAAAGAATGGAAAGTAATAATACAAATTCTACCTCCATCTTTTAACATACTAACACTATCTCGAATTGCTTTTTCTAATTCGCGAAGTTCTCCATTAACTTCAATTCGTATAGCTTGAAAAATTCGTTTAAAAGAATCTATTGCATCTCTTCCAACTGCCATTCTAATAATATCTGCTAATTCATATGTTGTAGTTATCTCCTTATTAGCCCTTTCTGAAACAATTTTATTAGCAATTCTTTTTGAAAATCTTTCTTCGCCATACTCTTTAAAAATATTTTCTAACTGTTCTGCAGAATAGTGATTCACTACTTCTTGTGCAGTAAGATATTGCTCTTGATTCATTCGCATATCTAATGGAGCATCTTTAGTGTAACTAAAGCCTCTTGACTGTTCATCAATTTGATAAGAAGAAACACCTAAATCTAAAAGCACGCCATCTATTTGTTCAATACCCAGCTTTTGCACATGCTCTTTCAAATCTTCATGCCTTCCCCATACATAAACCACATTTTCATAATCCCTCAAACGTTGCTTGCTGGCCTCCAAAGCTTCTTTATCTCTATCAATGCCAATTAACAATCCGTCTTTAGTCAAATGCTTCAATATTTCACTAGAATGTCCAGCGCCACCAATCGTACCATCAACATATATACCATCATCTTTAATATTTAAATAATTAATACACTCTTGTAGCATAATTGGTTCATGCTTAAACTCCATATTTCACCTTCACTATAAAAATCACATTCTCATATAATAATTTTGGGCGGTACATCATCCGCCCTTCTTTTCATTTGTAAATTTGTTTTTTCTCTTTTGTAATTTAAATATTTCATCTTATGTACTGTAAAAACTTTTCCTTTGTAAAATCCTCATTTTTCTTACTTAACTTTTGTACTTTTTTAATTTTTTCCTTAGTAACTTAAAAATTTATCATATGTATATAACTAGACCAAAACTGCAGTCTAAGATTAAATTCCAAGTAATGACATCTTATCGGCAATATCATCAGAATCTTGCATAGCATTATATTCGTCCCATTTTTGCTTACTCCAAATTTCAATTCTGCTTGAAACACCAATAATAACAATTTCTTTTTCCAAAGCAGCGTGTTCTCTTAAATTTTGAGAAATCAAAATTCTGCCTTGACTATCTAGCTCACATTCAATAGCACTTGAAAAGAAGAAACGAGTAAAATTTCTTGCATCTTTACCAGTAACTAATGGTAAAGTCTTAACTTTTTCTTCAATTGCTTTCCATTCTTCTAAAGAATACCCATATAAGCAACCATCAAAACCTTTTGTAACAATAAATCTTTCTCCAAGCTCAGTTCTAAATTTTGCTGGTACGATTATCCTGCCCTTTGCATCAATTGAATGACTATATTCTCCTATTAGCATGATAATCACCTCTTTTCAAAATCTACCACTTCGCTCCACTTCTCTCCACTTCGATAACATTTTACCCCACTAAAATGGAAAAAGCAAGCATTTTTCAAAAAAAATCAAAAAACTTTTAGCATTTTGATTTATGTAACCCAAAAACTCAGTGAATAATGAATAATTAATAGCGAAAAGTTTATTTACATCTTCACAATGACATAACAAAAATAGTGAATAGTTACTGTATTAGCCATAGGCCAAGATACACGCAACTATTCACTATTAACCCTGCACCATTAGTGCTAATATATTTTTGTGGGAAACCCTGCATTTTTATTTTCCATTTTTCCTACATTTTTATATTGACGTTAACAACTTTTCACTAAACTTTTATAAATTTTTGATTTCTTCTTCTGATAGTCCTGTTATTTTCATAATTAAGGAAATCTCTATTCCCTCTTTCTTCATTTCACGAGCTGTTCTGCGTTTTTCTGCTGATGTACCTTCTTTTCTGCCAGTTTCCATTCCACGCTTCATTCCACGCTTCATGCCTATTTCTTCGCCTTGTCTTTTCGCATATGACATACCACTATTGTGGTCGAGCTCGTATTTCATTCTTAAAAATGCTAATCTTTCTATTTCTTCTTCTCCTGTTAAATATTCATATTCTGCACTTGCTTCCTCTACTTTATTATTCTCTTTCTTCGCCACTTCCAACATCTC
>CANQLS010000155.1 GCA_947624765.1 uncultured Clostridia bacterium | reverse complement strand
TATTTTCGGAGACGGAGAGGGAGATTATGATTGCCCTTTCGCTGGGGTAGGTGGTATTGTTGGATATGCTATAGAAAATACCAAAATTTTTAATTGTTACAACAGCAGTAGTGGATGGGTAAAGCTACAAGGAAAGGTTGTTGCGGGAAATCCACACGGAGGTGTAGGTGGTGTTTTGGGAGGAGCTCTTAGTGGAACAGGAGCTGTTTCGAATTGTTTTAATTGTTGTGAAGTTATTGCGGACTTTACAGATCGCCCAAATTATGGTGCTGTCGGAGGCGTTTTAGGGCAAAGAGATGCTGTTTATGTGTATAATTTATTAAATACGGGTGCGGTTACTTGTAAAGTGAAAGGAGAAGATTTTAATAATCGTTTGGGCGGTGTAGCCGGAGATGCTATTCAAGTTAATTGTTACCATTATAGCACTGTGAACGGCGTAGCTTCAACAGAAACAACATCACCACAAGAGGTATTGAAAATCTTCAATCAATGGGTGGACGAGAATAATAATGAAAATCAATACAAACACTGGAAAATGAATGGAGGAGAATATCCAGTATTGGAAGACTAAAAAATTTACTGAATAGTTGACTGTGATTTGACATTGCCTCATTACAGTAACTATTCACTTTTTGTAAAACTTTCTATTTCGCCTCCCTTTGCTATATCAAGGAAAAATACTACTACTTTTTGCAAAATTGTATTATCTAGTAACACGTTCAGAGAAAAAATATCAAAAAGAATTGAAAAGCGGAAAATAAATTGATAAAATATACGATATACACATTGACAAAGAGGAGAGAAGTAAAGACATGAAACAAAAAGGAATTTCGTTGATTGCCTTAATCATTACGATTATCGTGATTATCATATTAGCGGTGATTACTATTTTTAGTGCGGGAAACGTCGTAGAAAAAGCCCAAGAAGCGAAGATGTTACAAGAAATTGCAAATGAAAAAGAAATTTTGAGTATTTCGATTGTACAATCCAAAAAAGAGATGGAAGGAATGAATCAGACGACATTGGGAAATGCCTTGGATTCTTTGAATGGGAAAGGAACGACAGATGTTAACGAGAATGGAATCTATATAGTAGTAAGGTTTTCGAAAGGAGGCAGATGTTATTTCGTCGATCCTAGTGGGAATATTGAAGGACCAAGAGGATTGGAATGGTCTGGAATGGTTAGTTTGGGGCTAGTTGGTTTAGGAACAGAAGATTCTCCTTTTTTGATACAAAGTATGGAAGATTTAGCATATATGAGAAATCAAGTGAATGGAACTGAAAATGTCATTCATAGTTTAACGGACAATCAAGATTATACGATTGCTAGAACAGCATATTATATATTAACGAAAGATTTATATTTCAACAATTTATCAGAAATTGCCAATATTGAAAAGTGGGATACTGAGCCACCTAAGAATAAATGGACACCTATTGGAGAAAATGCAACGGTAAAGTTTTCAGGTTATTTTGACGGAAATGGTTTTCGTTTGATAGGATGCTATGTTAATGACGGAGATGACCAACTATATAAAGGAATTTTTGGTATTGCTCAAAATGCTGTCATTCAAAATTTGAAGGTTGTTGATTCTTATGTGCGAGGTGGTAAATATATTGGTGGTATTGTAGGAAAAATAGAGGGAACGACCATAATTGATGGATGTTCTTTGCAAGGAAAATCTTATGTCTTCGGTAGTGGAGGTGGCACCTATGAATCGTCTGTTTTTGGCGGAATTGGTGGTGTTGTAGGACTGGCAGTGAAAGATACTCAAGTCTTGAATTGCTATAATAACAGTAGTGGTTGGGTAAAACTAGAGGGAGAATTAATCACTGGAAATCCACATGGTGGTGTTGGGGGAGTTTTAGGAGCAGCAAGTCAGGGCGAGAGCGGGATTGCTAACTGCTTTAATACTTGTAATGTCATAGCGGAATTTGCAAAACGACCTAATTTTGGCGCTACAGGCGGAATTGTAGGACAAATAGCTTATGTAGATGTTTACAATTTGTTGAATACAGGTGCAGTTACTTGTAAAGTTCAAGGAGCAGATTTTGATAATCGTTTAGGTGGTGTGGCTGGTATGGCGGATTTAGTCAATTGTTACAATTATGGTACTGTGAACGGAAAAGTATCTAAAGAAACAACATCACCACAAGAGGTATTGAATATTTTGAATCAATGGGTGGACGAGAATAATGATGAAAATCAATACAAACACTGGAAAATGAACGGCGGAGAATATCCGGTTTTAGAAGAATAGAAAATGTAGGTTGCCTAATGACTACGAAAGGAGAAAAAATGAAACAAAAAGGAATTTCATTGATAGCATTAATTATCACGATTATTGTTATTATCATATTAGCAGCGATTAGTATTTTTAGTGTGGGAAAAGTCGTAGAAAAAAGTAGATATGCAAAGTTTTGTGCTGATTTAGATGCCGTGCAAGAAGCTGTGAACCAAGCTTACGGCACAGCGGTGCTGGAAGAAGCCAAAAAAACAGAGGAACAGAAAAATAGTCAACAGATTTATCGAGAATTAGCTGGTGGGGAAGAAATGAGTTATAGAGAAAAGATTTTATATCAAATGACTAATGAAGAAAAATTAGGTATCAAACTTCCAACATACGGCAGTAACAAATGGTATTTAGATCCAGAAACAGGAGACGTCTATTTATTATATGGTTTTGAATACGAAGGGAAAGTGTATCGTAGTAAAACGGACATTCAAGGTGGTGGAAAAGAAAGCGATTATGCCAAATTTCATGATGTGATTGTTGTAGATGTCCCAGCAGGAGCTATTCCAGTTGAACATAATGGAACCAATTGGGTGATTGCTGATAAAAATAGTGATTGGTATGATTATCGCGAAGATGCAAAAAAATGGGCGAATGTAATAACGATTGATAATGATGTGAGAAGTACATATTTATCAAAACCAGCAGGAACAGTAATTACAGATGAAGAATTTGAAAATGATGTAATAGGTATGTTTGTATACATTCCAAGATATGCATATAAGATTACGAGTAACTTGCATAATGGAGGGACAGCAGGAAATATTGATATAGTATTTATTAATAAACAAAATCGAGATAATGAAGGAAAAGAATATAAAGAAGAATATCCAGAAACGACTGGTACTGGTACGGCAACGGGTAGTATGAATGATTTTGTGGTACATCCGGCATTTACTGATAATCTTAATAATGGCGGGTGGAGTAAAGATTTAAATGGCATATGGGTATCGAAGTTTGAGGCAAGCAGTAGTGAAACGAAATTAGAAGATGATGGAAGTACCGAGTCCGTAACAGTAATAGGAAAAGGGAAAATTAGTACCAACATTGGTGCGCAGTATGGTTGGTCTGGAAATAGTAATAATACTTCAGAATATGTAACAATACGTCCTAATGTTGCTAGTTGGCGAATGATAGATATTACAGATATTGTAAGTAAATCGAGAGAAATGGCAAAAAAGCATGGCTTGACGAATAGTACAAGTCATCAAATGAAAAATAATGAGTGGGGAGCAGTTGCTTATCTTGCTCATAGTAAATATGGTAACATGAGTGTTTATAATAATTCTTACTATGAAGGCGAAGGAGGTTATTATACCAATATAACTGGCATGAGTGGAGATACGCAAAACGATGGAAATAGTTCCATTAAAGTTGAAAAAACATACAATTCAGATGGATCGATAATTATTAAATATAATAACAATGCTAGCAAAGTATTTTATCCATATAATCATACAAGCGGTTATCGTGGTAGTACTACGAATAATATTTATGGTATTTATGATTTGCCTGGTGGAGCTTGGGAATTTGTTGCGGCATATGTTACGAATAGTAGTGGCACAAC
>CANQLS010000154.1 GCA_947624765.1 uncultured Clostridia bacterium | reverse complement strand
ATACATCATAGAATTATCCCCTTTCTATTGCGTAGCATTAAAACAACTTTCTTACATCACCTACTGTTACTAAAATAGCAATTGTAATAATAATAGCAAATCCTGCAAGTTGCCATGCGATTTCTGTTTTTTCTTTCATCGGCTTTTTGCGAATTCCCTCAATAACTAAAAATAAAAATTTTCCACCATCTAATCCAGGTATTGGCAATAAATTAAATACTCCTAAACTTAGGCTAATAGCTGCCATCATATAAAAGAAATCTGATAAGCTTTCTGTTTTTGTAATCTCCCCAGCAATTCCTACTGGACCCATCATTTCTACGTTTTCAGGTCTTCCAGTAAATAAAGTAGCAAAAGCTCTCATTGTTTCATTAAAATAATAACCCGTTTCATCAATAGCATAATAAGTATTTTGTAAGAAATTTAAATCTGATATTACTTCATAATTAACATTAAAATTTCTCACTTTTGTTGCTTCTGGAACTAGTTTGTATGTTTGTAATGTACCATCTCTCTCTATGGTTATAGTTACCTCTTTACCAGCAGAATTTTTTATCATATTACTATAATCGTTTATGCTCAATTCCTCTAATCCGTTAATAGAACGTAATTTATCACCTGCAATTATACCTGCTTGCTCAGCAACACTTCCTCGTTGTACATATGCAATATCCCCATTGCTTCCAAATCCTACTCCTATCATTCCTATATCTTTCATTGGAATTGTTAGCGGAATTTCTAATTTTTTTCCATCTCTTTCAACCTCAAAAATCATCTCATCTGATTTACTTCTTGTAATCATATTAGAAACATGATTTGCAGTTACAACTCTTTTACCATCTATTGAAGTAATTCTATCACCAGCTAAAAATGGTAAATTATCATCTACTTTGGTTAAAGTAGATGTTACATAAATGTTAGATGACATACAAATAGTGAAATATACAACTAATGCAAATACAATATTTACTGTTGCACCTGCAATAATAATTAAAATTCTCTGCCAAACTGGTTTCTTTCTAAAAGCTCTCTCGTCATCAGAATTCTCATCTTCTCCCTCCAACTGTACGAAGCCACCAAAAGGAATAGCACGCAATGTATATTCTGTTTCACCTTTTACTTTTGCAAATACTTTAGGTCCAAAGCCTATTGCAAATTTCTGCACTTTGACGTTGCAAGCTTTAGCAACTAAAAAATGTCCTAACTCATGAATTGTAACTAAAGTTCCCAATAATATAATAATTTTAACAATACCTAATAACCAAGTCATTGTTTTTCCTCCATTAAACGAACTGAAATATCACATAAATAAACGGAGCAATAAATAAAATACTATCAAATCTATCTAAAACACCGCCATGTCCTGGCATAATATTTCCATAATCTTTTATTTCACAAAATCTTTTAATTGATGATGCTGTAAAATCACCAATTTGTGCTATTACACTTGTTACAATTCCTAGTATTCCCATTAATATGTAATTTAATTCCATTCCTATACTATTTAAATAATAGCTATATCCTACAAAAAACACTAAACAGCCTATAATACCGCCAATACATCCCTCAATTGATTTCTTAGGACTAATTTCTGAAAATTTATGTTTTCCTAAAGTAACACCAACCAAATATGCAAAGATGTCAGTTACCCATGCACCGCCAAAGACAAACCAAATATAATAATTTCCATTTTCCATTTCATTAATAAATATAAGAGTACTCAATAAATATGTAACATATATTGTGCCAAGCATTGTAAGAGCAATATCAATAACATTTGTTTTTAAATGTGTCCAAATAGATTTAATAAAACTAATGAATAATAAAATTGGTAAGCTAATAAATAAAAATAATCTGATATATTTAGGCTCTAAAAAAGGCATGAAAACAAGTGGTATTGTCATAATATAACCAGCCCATTCTATAGGATGAAAACCTTTTTGTTTTAGAGCATGATAAAATTCAAAAAGTCCTATTAATGCTACAATTGTAACAGCAATACTAAACACAAGACTATTTTTGCTCATCATAACAACCACTAATAAAACAACACCAACAATTGTAGATATCAATCTTTTTAGCACATCTATCCCTCCAGTTTATTTTCCAAAGTTTCTTTTTCTACTTTGATATTCTTGTATTGCTTTATCTAATTCTTTTTCGTCGAAATCTGGCCATAAACACTCTGTATAATAAAATTCTGAATAAACAGATTGCCATGTTAAAAAACCACTTGAACGAATTTCTCCACCAGTTCTAATTACTAACTCTGGATCTGGTATATCTGTTGTATACATATATGTACTCATTAATTCATCATTAATATCGTCAATTTTTATTTTTCCGCTTAATGCATCAGCAACCATACATTTAGTGGCATTTACGATTTCTGCTCTTCCACCATAATTAATTGCCAAATTTACAGTTAAACCTTTATTATTTTTCGTTCTTTCTTCTATATCACGAATTCCATCTTGAAGTCCTATTGGTAATCTAGTAATATCACCTATTAAACGTACCTTAACATCTCTGCCTTTCATCTTTTTGTCAAAATCTTTAATATATTTTTCTAAAAGATTCATCAAATAATCTACTTCTTCTTTTGATCTCTTCCAATTTTCTGTAGAAAATGCAAATACTGTAAGATATCTAATACCAAGCTTATCACAATATTCTGCAATTTTTTGTAATGTATTAGCACCTTCTGTATGTCCTAATTGTGGTGCTAATCCACGTTTTTTAGCCCATCTTCTATTGCCGTCCATAATCATAGCAATATGACTCGGTAATGCATTTAAATCCATGAAAAACACGCTCCTTATTATATTGACATGATTTCTTTTTCTTTATCATTATAAGCTTTATCAACCAAATCTACATACTTATCTGTAAGCTTTTGAATTTGCTCTTCAGCACTTCTCAAATCATCTTCTGTAATTTCACTTGCTTTTTGTTTTGCTTTAAACTCTTCTATACCATCACGCCTAATACTTCTAAGAGCTACCTTACTATCTTCTGCCATTTTTTTAATATCCTTTACTAATTCTTTTCTTCTTTCCTCTGTTAATTCAGGAAATACAAGACGAATTACTTTACCGTCATTATTAGGATTAATACCAATATCTGACTTTTGAATTTCTTTTTCAATTTCTTTTAAAACGCTTGCATCCCAAGGCTGAATTGTAATCATTCTTGCTTCAGGCACCATAATATTCGCTAATTGATTTATTGGCGTTGGTGCTCCATAATAGTCAACTAAAATTTTATCTAATATTTTAGGATTAGCACGCCCAGCTCTAACACTTGCTAATTGCTCATCTAAAACTTTTAAAGTTTTTTGCATTTTTTCTTCAATATCATTATACATATTTTTTACTCCTTTTATCAAAATCTTATTTTACAAACGTACCTATTTTTTCACCTGATACAACTTTTATAATATTTTCTGGATCTGCTAATGCAAAAATAACCGTCTCCAAATGATTATCTCTACAAAGAGAAGCAGCTGTAGAATCCATTACTTTCAAATTTAAACTTAAAATATCAGTATATGAAATATCATCATACTTTTTAGCATTTGGATTTTCTTTTGGATCAGAATCATATACGCCATCTATAGTTTTTCCAAACAAAATTACATCAGCATTAATTTCTGTAGCACGCAGAGCAGCCGCTGTATCTGTTGAAAAGAAAGGATTTCCTGTGCCTCCAGCAAAAATAACAACACGACCCTTTTCTAAATGTCTTACTGCTTTTCTACGAATATATAACTCTGCAATTTGACGCATTTCAATTGAAGTTTGTAATCTTGTATCTAATCCTCTATATTCTAGTGCATCTTGTAGAGCCTGCCCATTCATAATTGTGGCTAACATTCCCATATAATCAG
>CANQLS010000153.1 GCA_947624765.1 uncultured Clostridia bacterium | reverse complement strand
TGTGTAGTTACGATACACATACAAGTAAATGATATCCACAGCCTGAACCGGATACATTTATATTGTATTTAAATAATAACATATTATACCAATTTTGTCAAATATAATTTTTTATAAATTTATACCTAGGAGGTTTTATTATGATAACTGAAAAACAAATAAAAGTAGCAAATTTTATACAGAATTTTGGTTGTGTTAGATTAGAACATCTACAAACAATTAGAACCAATACAACTAACATTTTTAACAAAAGATAATTTATTATATCACATAATTGTAATAGATGAAGAGAACAAAAAGAAAATAACCAAAATTGTAAATGCCTATCCCCTTTCACTCCCTAAGGCTGACAAATTAATTTTGGCTTATCCTGATAGGGAAGAGTTAACAAATATTGAATGTCAAATACCTTTTATTTATACAACTTATCCTAATTTTGAGATCATAAATGAATAAATGCTTGATTTTATAGTAGATTCGTGGTATATATTTGATAAATATATATAGTTCGTATATTTATATTTTTTTGTTTACTAAAAGAGGGCTTTGATACCCTCTTTTTCTGTCTTTTGTTACATTGTAAGGTACAAGTAAGTTAGTTCTTTTTTGTTGCTGTCTATCTACAATTTCTGGGATATTTTTTATAATGAAACTTTGCACATCGAAATCTCAATTACACAAACTAATCCTAAAAGATGTAGCTTTAGTACTTTCACCTCTTAAGCTGACATAACTGAAGATACCTGCCTTATTATAGTTATGTACGTTATCTCCTCGTTCAAAGAATGGGTAGTCCTCGTAAACTATATTACTAGTGTTACCGAACCAACTGAAAGTTTCTTTGGTAGCATCTCCAATTTTTCCCGCAACGTATGTCATTGTTTTAAATCTGTCGCTTGTTCCATTATCATACGCTGTTATATATTTGGTACTTATATAATTATCTCCATCTTTTGCATATTTTGTCAGATTTTTTCCATAATTACTTGATGTTAAATATGAACTATTTCCTAATCTATTAAATGCCGCAACCATATCTCCGGCGTTCCCTGACATATCATATATGCCATATACATTTCCTGTTGTACTTTGATTAGTATTTTCTATATACGCGTCTTCCATTCCGCCCCCACACCAATATTTATAATAATCTGATTCATACAAACCACAAGCATTCGTTGTTATTTTATTTCCATTTAACCCATATTGACTATGTGTTAAGTATGCTACTGCTCCCCACTCACTATTTTTTACCATATGGCTATTCATAAAGCTGTTTGCATTAATATCACTTGCTAGTGTTCCTTTGTAACCAAATGTTGCATTTCTGGCATGTTCATACATTGTTCCTATAGTTTGACTTCTTTCACTTTGAGTTCCAAAGTGACTATTAAGTTCGTTAGATGTTGAACCATTCATTTCGAATTTTGCAAACCAAAATCCTTCTAGGTCGTCACTCCAACCTCCTCTTTCATAATCTGGCAATAAATTTCCTTCTGCATCATTTATTCCTATGTCTTTCATAAACGCTGGGTGTACTATATATGATTTTTCATTGTATGCTATTGTTTTTATTCCTTTGTCTAATGCATATTTTATTTTTCCATCTGTGTTCCACATTCCAAATCCATCATAGTAACCTGTTGGAGCGTTGTTTTCAGTTACTGTAGTTGGGTCTTGTGCATAATATGTTATTCTGTATGCATATCTTGGTATCCATACAAAATAGCTGTTATTATTAGTTCTTGCATTTGCCCAGTGTCTATTATCTGTATCATAATTATACCAATCATTTCCAGTGTTGCTTTCATCTGCTTTAACCCATTTTGCATCTCCTTGTTTATCATCATCTTCAACAAATTTTACTGGTTCTAATGATTCATCACCTGATTTTAATACTGGTTTATTTGGTGTTGTTGTAGGTGTATTACTTTTTCCACTTAACCATATTATATCTATTGTTCCGTAATCCGTTGACATTTCTACACTATCAGGGGTTTCAGTAGAATCTTCTGTTGGTTTTAAAGTTACTTCTCCCGTTTCTCCACCAGGTGTCGTTGGGTCATCGCCTTGCATTCCATCTTTTGCTGTTACATTTCCATTTTCATATATTGTATATTCTTTCCCCGTTGTTTTTCCATGCACAGTCCATGGACCTGCTCCTACAAGTGGTAGCTCGCCACCTTGCACCAATCCATTTAATTCTTTAGTTAAATTTTCTGCATTTACCTTTCCGTTATTTCCTTCTGCCATAGCATTTACAACTGCCAATTTAATTGAGTCAAACTCATTTGCTTCCTCATCTTTTACTCTTGCCTCTTTGGCCTTCTCCATTACATTTTCATTCCCTACTATAGCATTTATTGTTACTCCTGCAAGTATCAATAATACAATTATAGTGATGACCAATGCTATTAATGTTATTCCTCTATTTCTACGACCTTTTCTTTTGAAATTCATATTTTTACCACCTTTCATTTTTACCATTAAGTACTTTACTTAAGGGTTCAAATGAAAGACTATCAAGAACTTTTAATTCTTATTATTTTACACACTTTGTATAATCATTAAATTAATTATGTTTTACAGAAAACTTTAAAAAATTTTTATAAAAAATATTGTCAAAAGACTATTATATTGATATAATACGAGTTATAAAAAAGTCGTTAAGTAAAGTACTTCACGACTTTTTGTTCATATTTTCTTTTTTAACATTAATTCATTTTACTAAAAAAATCAAAAAAAGCTAGTAGTTTAAACTATTCTAGCTCTTTCTTATAAAAACAATATTTCTGTGAATTTGTTGTTACACTCAATTTTATTTACCAATCTTTTGCTTCAAGTTGATTCTGATATTTTTCAATGAACACTGATGTTTGGAAACACACTAAAGGTCGAACAGCAGAATTATCAATTGTATCACATTCCCAATTTAACCACCCTAGGTCGTCTCGAATCCAAAATATGCAATCTACCTCATTGTCATTATCCGAAGTTCCAGGGGAACATATCCACCATTGATTTAAGTCTTCTTTTCTATATATTCCACCACTATAACTGTTTTTCAAATTTTTATACATCAAATCGGTATTATCATATCCATACGGTTCATTCACTGGGTATTCTGCTATTTCATCAATTACTTCTTTTAATTTTTCTTCATTATATGGTCTTGATGCATTAAAAGATGCTCTAAACAATTCTATTGTTGGTCCTCCTATTGCATAAACTGCTCCTGAATCTTCTTGCAAATATTTAGTATTCCATACTCTTGGATCTGTTAACCAAGCGACTGCTCTTATACTAGGATTATCATTATCACTTATAAAAAAGTTTCCATCTTCTTTTAACATTGGATTTAGATTTTGTCCTATTGGACCTACTTTGCTTCCATCTGCATAATCCCCTACTTCGTAATTTTCTCTCAATGTCTGATTTAAATCTATTAACTCATCGCATATTACATACGTATAGTTTTTATCTTGATAAAATAATCTCCATGTTTTATTATCTGCTGTGTATCTATTTACCTTTCTTCCATAATCTTCTGAGTTTATTGCTTCTCCTATTGTTATATCTTCTGGATTAAATGATTTGTTTGGTGTTACTGTCGACGTTACTGTATCACTCCATGTAATTCCACCTTTTTCATCTATTGTTCCAGTTACTGTGTATGATTTTGTGTTTAATGTTATAGTGTTTCCGTCTACTTTTGATGAATCTAACAATTGATTATTTCTTGTTTTGGCGTTTCCCACTGCAGTACTTGCTGCTTCACTTACTACTTCTTGAATGCTCTTTTCTTCTGTCTCGTTTCCTTCAACATACTTTTTATTATAGTAATCTAATAATGCTGATTGTGCTTCCATTGCAACTTCATCTTTAGCACCAGCAATAGCATCTTTTTCTA
>CANQLS010000152.1 GCA_947624765.1 uncultured Clostridia bacterium | reverse complement strand
GCATTGATGTCGCACTTTATACTGTGGCGTATCCACAATTTGTGGTGTTCCCAGTAGGAGGATGTACAGATATTCGGAGATTGATACCTTTCATGAAGAAGTATTCAGAGTATAAAACTGTAGGACTAATTGACAGAGATAATCGCTCTAAGCCTAAGATTAAGATGCTACGTCAAAAGGAGGGTATTTACTGCACAAAATTACCTTTTATTGAAAATATCATTTGTTGCCCTGAGGCACTAAAATGGATATTGGAAGTAAAAGGTAAGGACTATAAAAGCATCATTAGGGAAATTAGAGCAGATTTAGCAAGCATACTTGCTGATAAGATGAGTTTACTGAATCCATTCAATGTTGCTCTTCCAACTGAAAAGGAGGTACAATTTGTTTCAATAACTATTGTAACAAAGCATCAACGCATTCAAAAAACAATTGACTTAGCAAATATCATGTACACTTTTCGCGATAAGGCGATAGTGAGCAAAGTAGCAGATGCTATGGAATTGCATGGACGCGAAGCGTATTACAGTTTGGTGAGAAATTTGCTATTGGGTGAGCGAGGCGCCGAACTAGTGGTTATAATGGCAAAATATCTACCAAACATAGAAATTGAAAAAGAATGGTAATTATAAAAAGGGCAGAAAATTCTGCTCTTTTTGTTAAATTAAAGCCCCTTTTCTATTGAAAAAATAGGAAAATTTTGCTATACTAGTAGAGAGGAGGGATAGTTATGAAAGGATTTTTGCGTTTTATTGTTATAGTTGTTGTATTTAGTATTATTGCTACTTTGATCTGTTTTTTGTTTAATATGGGCGAAGAAGGATTTTTACCTCCTAAATTTGGAGAAACAAAAGAGGAAAAGTTAATAAAAGAGATTGATGAATTGAAAAATAATTTAGATGCATTGCCAATGTCAGATGGATTAGATGATTTAGTTAGTGAAGGTGTATTAGGTGATGAGGTTGATGAATTTATTAAATTACTTGATTCGCCTGAAATAATGGTTCGCGTATATCAAGAAACGAAAGATGGCGTAGGAACAAAATTAATAATTGTGCCAGCACCTGATTTCTTAGATAATCAAATTTTCTATTATGATGAAGATGAAAATTTAGTTATGTATATTGCAGAATCAAATGGCGTAGGTGGAACTGTAGATTATTATTTTAATGATGATATATTGTTAAAATCTGTGAATAATTTAGAAGAAAATGTTGAAACAATTTTTGAAGCAGGAGAAGATATTTTAGAAAGAGCCGATGCATTATACGAAAGATATATTAAATCAAATGCATCTGTAGATTAGAAATATTCCAATAAGTAATTTCGGAGGGAAATAGCGTGAAGAAAATATTAGCACTAATATTATTAATTGGTGTTTTGTTTGGTTTTATAGGTTGTAGTCAGGAAAAAAAGGAGAACAATACATTAGATATTGTTACTTCTTTTTATCCTATTTATATTGCTACTGCTAATATTGTGGATGGAGTTGATGATATTACTTTAACTAATTTGACTAGCACAGAAGTAGGGTGTTTACATGATTATCAATTAACTACTGCTAATTTAATGGTGCTTGAAAATTCGGATATTTTAATTGTAAATGGTGGTGGCATGGAAAGCTTTATTCAAAAGGCAATTGATAATTGTGAAAATTTGCGAATTGTTAATGCAAGTGAAAAAATATTAGAAAATGATGAGCATGAACATGATGAACATAGTGAGAATGCACATATTTGGGTTAGCATTTCGCTTTATATACAAGAAGTACAAAATATTTGTGATAACCTTGTGAAATTAGATGAAAAAAATGCGAAAAAGTATGAAGAAAATACAGAGCAATATATTAAAAAATTACAAGATTTGCAATATGAAATGCATAGTAAACTAGATGATATTGCGAAGAAGGATATTGTAACATTTCATGAAGCATTCGATTTTTTTGCAGAAGAATTTGGACTTAATATAGTTTCTGTAATTGAAAGAGAACCTGGTACTTATCCGAGTGCTGGCGAGCTTGCAGATATTATTGATATAGTACGTGAAACAAATGCAAAAGCTATTTTTGTTGAACCACAATATGCAAAAACAGCTGCTGATACAATAGCACGCGAAACACAAATACCAGTATATACATTAAATCCAGTTGTTACTGGAGAGTTAGAAAAAGATGCTTATGAAAAAATTATGCGAGAAAATTTAAATACGTTAGTTCAGGCGTTGGGGGAATAAAAATGGGATTACATTGTGGTTTTTGTTGTACAAAAATAAAAAATATTAGTGTAACATTAGGCAAAAAA
Source organism: uncultured Clostridia bacterium (assembly GCA_947624765.1). Taxonomy (GTDB): domain Bacteria; phylum Bacillota; class Clostridia; order TANB77; family UBA1234; genus RGIG4465. The sequence goes on along the minus strand of CANQLS010000152.1, from coordinate 1,758 downwards.
GAAATATTAAAAGATGTTAGTATTCATATTCATTGTGGACATCTAACTGTTATTATTGGAAAAAATGGAGCGGGTAAGTCTACTTTATTAAAGGCCATTTTAGGAGAGGTAAAACATACTGGTGAGATTTCTTTTAAGAATAAAGATGCTGATGGACAAAAAATTAGAATTGGATATGTTCCACAAAAATTAAATATAGAAAATTCACCAATGACTGTTTATGATATGATTGCAAGTTATACATCAATGCATCCAGTATTTTTGTATAAAAACAAGAAAACGTATCAAGAAATAAAAAATCATCTAAAAGATTTTGGTGCGGAAGAATTAATAGATAGCAAAGTAAATCGTTTATCGGGTGGAGAAATGCAAAGAGTGCTTTTGGCACAAGCAACTATGCCATATCCAGATTTACTTATTTTGGATGAGCCTGTTTCTGGAATTGATGAAAACGGAAAAGCACAGTTTTATGAAAAAATAAATGAATTGAAAACAAATCATGATTTGGCAGTGATTTTGGTGTCTCATGATTTTGAATATGTGAAGAAATATGCAGATGATGTAATTTTATTAGATGGAAAAGTAGTAGAAAAAGGAAAGCCGTCAGAGGTGTTTGATAGCAAGGCATTTCATGATGCTTTTGGAGGGGTGTAATATGCTAGAATATGAATTTATGCGAAATGCGTTTTATGCAATTATGATTGTAACACCATTATTTGGTTTAGTAGGAACAATGATTGTTAATAATAAAATGGCATTTTTTTCTGATGCATTAGGTCATTCTGCAATCACGGGAATTGCAGTTGGAGCTATTTTAGGAGTTAGTAACCCAACTGTATCGATGATTATTTTTGCGATTATTTTTGCACTTTTGTTAAATCAAATTAAAGACTTGAAAATTTCTTCAAGAGATACTATAATCAGTGTTTTTTCATCTACAGCAATTGCGATTGGATTAGTAATTTTATCGCAAAATGGAAATTTTTCTAAATTTTCTAATTATTTAATTGGAGACATATTAAGTATTGTGCCACAAGAAGTTTATACTATTTTAGCTATTGCAATTGGTGTGTTTATTTTTTGGTTGTTATATTTTAATAAGATATTAGCCATTAGTGTTAATACTACGCTAGCAAAAAGTAAAAAAATTCCTGTAAAGTTTTTAGATAATGTTTTTGTTGTTATGATTGCTATTATAGTTATGATAGCTATAAAGTGGGTTGGCATTTTGATTATAAATTCACTTCTTATTTTACCAGCTGCAGCAAGTAGAAATATATCTAAAAATATGCGTGAATATCATTTTTGGTCGATAGTATTTTCACTATTATCAGGTATTTTAGGACTTGTGATTTCATTTTATCAAAAAATTGCAACAGGACCAACTATAGTTATTGTGTCAGCAGTAATTTTCTTTGGAACATATTTGCTACGTAAAAATTCGGAAGATTAATGTCCTATTTAACAAGATTTTTCGACATTTATTATTGACGAGTTTAATTGAGCATGATAAACTATGATAGACAATTGAATATTGGTAATCTCAATCTACAGTTAGAGAAAGGAGACTACAAGATGGGGAGTAAGACGCAGTTTTATATGGACATCATGGCGTTCAATTCTAAGGTGACTGGTTCTTGTCATCTGTGTAACGTCCGATTTCCTGATAACACCCACGTGAAGTTCTTGGTTGACTGTGGAATGTTTCAGGAAAAAGAGACGGAGGAGCTGAATCAGAAACTGGAATTTAATGCAGAT
>CANQLS010000151.1 GCA_947624765.1 uncultured Clostridia bacterium | reverse complement strand
CCCATATGCCAACGAATAGCATACAATTCCTCTTTAGAAAGTTTAATAAATTCGGATAAAATCATAACAGACTTTTCTCCATGTCCAAGTGGCATTAAATCATCAGATGTATAATAAGGCTCTTTTACCCATTCACCATTTTCATTTTTTCTATTGCGATAATCAACTTTATAAAGATTTACCTTACAAACATCATGAAGCAATCCAACTATAATTAAAGTATCCTCACTCCATTTTCCATTTGTCAATTCTTTTAATGCATGATAGACATTTAAACTGTGTGATAATAAACCACCCTCAAAAGCATTGTGAAACTTAGTACTCGCGGGGGCAGTAAAAAAATCTGTCTTTTCAAGAAAAGAAATCAAATTTGGTATACCATCTCTTTGCACACTTCTTAACAAGTTTAAAAATTCTTCTTTCATTTATATCCTCTCCCTCCGCTTATAGTAACCACATTATACCATAAATATAAAAGAGAGAAAAGAAAAAATTTCTAAAAGCCTTTTCCTATTCAATTACACATGATATAATTAATATTAAATGAAGTTTTAAAAATATAGATAAATCTAATAAAACGTAGTATAATAAAAAGAGGAGGAGCTCTTATGATAAAATTGTATTTAGACAATTGTTGTTATAATAGACCATTTGATGACTTAAGGCAAGAAAAGATTAAATTAGAAGCTCGGAGCAATAGAAACAATTATTGATTTATATTTGAATAAAAAAGTAAAGATATATACAAGCAGAGCTATTGATTATGAAATAGATAACATTTCTGACGGAAATAAAAAGAGGCAAGTCGAAGATTTATATGATGGTTTAGAATTAGAAAATATACAATATTCAGACAAGATAACAAAGAGAGTGCAAGAATTAAAAGAAGCTAATATTCATTATATGGATGCATATCATATAGCTTATGCTGAAAATATGAATGTAAATTATTTTATAACTGTTGATAAACAATTAATAAATGCATCAAAAAGAGCAAAACTAAACTTAAATGTAATAAATCCTATGGAATTTATAATGGAGGTGTTATGAATGGCAGTAACAATTAAAGATTTAGAAAAAATTAGGCAGGAAGGACTTAAAGCATTAAAAGAAAAATTAGGGCCTTTAGGTATGATAAAATTTATTCAAATGTATAGTGATGGAGAAGGTGATTATACAGAGGAAAGAAGAAAAAAGGTGAAGAAATTAAAAGAAGAAGATTTAGAAAAGTATTTAAAAGAAGAACTAAATTAATTAAAGATCAGTCCAATTTTTTAGTTGCTAGATAATTAAATCTCTTCAAATGATTTTCAAAATATTGTTTGCGTAAATGTATAGGCGGTAAAAGACCGCCTAAAATATTATTTAAAATTATGTGGAGATTTTCTAATTCTATTGACACAAATTTAATTAAATATATAATATAAGTATGAAAAACATTTACGGAAGAGGCATATACAAAAGAGAGGAGATTGAAAAAGTGAAAAGAATTGGATTTGTTGTTTTGGTATTAACTTTTATTATGGTGGGGACTTTTGCATTTGGAGCAACCTTTACAGATGTTAAAGGGACTAAGTATCAAGAAGCGGTTGACCTTTTAACAAAATTAAAAATTGTAAATGGCAGAACGACAGATACTTTTGTTCCTGGAGATGCAGTAAAAAGATCTGAAATGGCGAAAATGCTTGTAGTTGCTATGGGAAAGGAAGCTGATGCAGAAAAATCAAAAGGAAAAACAAAATTCCCTGATGTTTCAGAAAAGCATTGGGCTTCAGGTTATATCAATGTAGCAACAGAATTAGGTTTGATTAAAGGATATCCAGATGGAACTTTTGCTCCAGAAGATACAGTAAGTTATGTAGAAAGTATAGCAATGCTATTAAGAGCATTGAATTATGAAGACGTTGATAAATTAGCTTGGCCAGATGGATATGTAGAAAGAGCAAAGAACATAAAATTAACAAACAATGTAACCATTTCTAATAGTGGAGACGGCGCTATTCGTGGAAACGTTGCTATACTTGTATGGAACACATTAAAATCAAACGTACGTGAAATAATTGGTAGTAATAGTTCGGGTATGATATATGGTGATGGCGAAACACTAATAAATAAAGGATTAGAAAATTATACATATTTGCAAGATGCAACAATAACAGATGTTGACATTGATAAAGATGAAATAACTATAACAGATTCTAAAAAGAAATCACAAACTTATGCTTATGATACTACTGAAAAGAAATTATTAGAACTATACGGAAAAGAAGTTACGGCTTTATATGACAAGAAAGAAAAAGAATTCATTTCTTTCGATATTTCAACTAGTAATAAAACAATATATGGAGAAATAGATGATGTAACTAGCAGTAAAATAACAATCGATAATAAAACATATACATTACCATCATCTAGTAATATTAAATTAATGGGCGTTACAAACATTAAGAATGCCACAGAAGCATATATTACTACAAAAAATGGTAATGTTACATATGTACTAGCAATAGGTAAAGATGAATTACATTATGGAATTGCCGTATCAGATAGTGCAAAATCAAATGGTAAATATAAAGTTGAACTTGCTGATTTAGATGGTTACGAAGACGTTTATGTTTTAGAAGATCAAACTTTATCGATTTATGAAGGCGATATATTAATTTATTATTTAAATGAAGATGATGAAATAGTTGTAGAATATCTAAGATATTTAGATGATGCATATGAAATAGATAGCGTAACTAAAAATTCTATTAAGCTAGTTGGAAAAACTAAATATGAATATTCTTCTTCAGATGAAGTTATGATTATTGCAGTAGAAAATGGCGAAATTACAGAAATGTCATCACTTGCATTTGCTGATGAAGATTACGACTTAGCACTTATGATTGATACTGGCAAAGAAGTAGTTATAATTGTATATATAGATGCATTAGATGATGATGGAAACATTACAGGTTCTGCTTCTAGTACAAAATCTGCAGCAAAAAATAGATTGAATGCAGCAATCACATTAGCAAAGAAAAAAGTAGAAACAAAATATACAATTGCTTCTTATGATGCTATGCAGAAAAAATTAGAAGCTGCAGAAGATATTAATCAATCAGTAGCATCAATTAGCACTATGGATAAAGCATCAGAAGCATTAGAAAAAGCAATTAATAATTTAAAAACGGCAACTACAACAGATAAAAATTTAAGATCAACATTTGCTGATTTACAAGCTGCAATAAAAGAAGCAAAAGCAATAAAAGAAAGCGACTATACATCAGCTACTTATAAAGTTTTAACTACAGCAATTACAGCTGCTGAAAAAATTGTTATTACAAATACTACAGTCGCTAAAATGCAATCAGCAATTAACGATATTGATGAAGCGATGGACGGATTAATTAGTAATATAGCAGCGGACGAATTAAGTAAAATGAAAGACGAAATAACAACTTTAATAAAAGAAGCAGAATCAAAAAGGTCAAGTGATTATACAGAAGAATCTTTCAAAAGATTGCAAACCGCGCTTGAAGAAGCAAGAAAAGCAGATTATAACAAAATGACATTAGTAAAACTTAAAAATATTAGCAACAACTTATATACTGCTCTTGAAAAATTAGTTTCTGTAAATCGTCTTAATTTTGAAACAGCAATAAATAATTACAAAGAGCAAGCAGAAAGAGTAAGTAAATTGAAAGAAAGTGATTATACAAAAGCTTCATGGGAAAAAGTACAAAGTTATTTAATTGACGTTGATAAGGAATATAAAGATATTAAAGATGAAGACTTATCTCGTAAAACGGCAGAATTAAATGAGAAAACAAATAATTTAAAAAATGCAATTGACGATTTATTCCCAACAGCAGAATACCTTGCAAAAGAAGAATTGAAGAAAACTATAACATATGCTAGAAAAATAGAACAAGCAGATTGGGATGAAGATAGTAAAGGAATTTCTTATACAGAATTTACAAAGAAAATTAATTCAGCAGAAGAAGTGCTTAATTCTTCTAGTTCATCTGCAGAAGAAATAAAGAGAGTAGATGAAGAATTACAAAAATATTTTTATTAAAATATTTTTGTAAAAATAAAGACATAAATAACATTTGTCAAATATTATAATGAAATATGTAGCGGCGGCCAGTGGTCGCCGTTGTATTTTAATAA
>CANQLS010000150.1 GCA_947624765.1 uncultured Clostridia bacterium | reverse complement strand
TGCAGTAAAAGTATATGTACCAGATAGACCTGATACAGGAGATATGGACTTCACATACAATTATACTGATAAAGCATTACAAGCAGTAAAAGCAGTATGTGATAATACAGCTAAAGATATATTAATCAAATTACCTGATGGAACAGGTGTTGAATATACAGGACAATGCCAAACTTGGGTAAATGAAGTATCTGTTGGTAGTGTAATTGAATGTACATTACATACAGTACCAAGTGTTGCACCAGAATTCTTATCAGCAAGTGATGTAACTAACAAAATTGAAGCAGGAGAATAATTTTAGAAAGTAGGGAAAAAATGAGAAAAATTGAAATTGAAATAAAAGAAAAAAAATATGTTTTGGAAATGAATAGAAATTCTATTAAATGGTTAGAAAGCAATGGCTTTTCACCAGCTGATTTCGATAATAAAATACTAACATATTCAGATTTATTGTGGGCTAGTTTATTCGTAGCAAATCATAAAGAGGTAAGTTTTGAAGAATCTTTAGAATTATTAGAAGAATGTTCAAAAGAATATGATACTAATGAAATTATTAAATTTGCAATAGAAGAATACACATCTTTTATTTCTGCCCTAACAGATACCAACTTGAACAAGAACAAGAAAAACAAAAGCATAAAGATAATTTCAGATTAGAAGAAGAAAAAGGTAAGCAATATAAAAACTTAACAGATTGGTTTTATGACTTGCTACCTATGGCAATCACATATGGTATGTCTGTGAAAGAGTTTTGGGAAGATAGCCCAGACCTGTTTTGGGCATATCGTTTTTCTTATTTTACAAAGCTAAAGACAGATCAAGATTTGTTTAATAATAATGCTTGGTTGCAAGGAGCTTACTTTTATGAAGCTTTAGTAGTAGCATTAGCTAATTCATTTGGTAAACAAAAAGTTGAATATTCAAAAAAACCATATGAAATGGCAGAAGAAAAAAATAATGTAAAACAAGAAACTTTAGTAGCAAGAATAAAAAATAGGGTATCACAGGTGCAAACCTTAATGGGCGAAAAAGAAATTGATGATAAAGTGTAGCACTACCAAAGGGAAGATTAACCTAAGGTGGTGAAAAAATGAATGAACAAACATTAGAAATGCAGATAAAAACTCATTCGCAAGAGGCACAATCTAGCATTCAACAATTGGTAAAAAGTTTAACCAATGTAGAAAATCTTTTAACAAATATCTACTTAGATTTAGGAAATATTGAAAAAAAATCTAATTTTGGAACCTTAAAAGACTCTTCAGATAAAGCAAAAAAGAGTGTAGAAGGATTAAAGAAAACTTTAAATTTATCTGGTACATTATATGCAGTAAAAAGAATATCAAAATCAGTATTTAACTCACTTCAAGAATCAATTGATTATTCAGAAAATCTTAACTTATTTAATGTAGCAATGGCTGATTTAAAGAATGAAGGTATTAAATTCCAAAACACATTAAATGAAGTTTTTGGAACAAATCAATCTAAATCTTTATACTATCAAGGGATATTTCAAGCTATGTCTAAATCTATGGGTATTGCTAATAAATATGCAGGTATTTTATCTGAAGGATTAATCAAAGTAGGTTATGATTTAGCTTCTTTGTATAATATATCAGATGAAAGTGCGATGAAAAAATTAAGAGCAGGTCTTGCTGGACAAACAGAACCACTAAGAACAGTAGGTATGGATGTTACAGAAAATTCATTAAAACCATTAATAGCAAAATTAAAATTGACAGATAGTGAAGGAGAATTAAAAACTCCTAGACAATTGAATTATGCAGAAAAAATGATTTTAAGATATTTATCTATAATAGACCAAGCTAAAGTTGCACAAGGAGATTTTGCTAATACAATAGAAGCACCAGCTAACCAATTAAAGATATTAGGAATGCAAGCAGCTGAAGCAAAGAGAGCTTTAGGTAATCTATTTGTTGGAGCTTTTGCTAAAATGTTACCATATGCTAATGCAATTGTAATGGTTATAAAAGAGTTAGCTAAAGCGTTAGCCAGTTTCTTTGGAATAGAAATTAGCGATTATAATAGTGGTGTAGCAGAAATAGAAGATGGCTTTAGTGGAATTGGCGATTCAGTCGATGACGCTAATGATGGATTAGATGATTCAATAAAAAAGGCAAAAGAATTAAAAAGACAAACTTTAGGTTTTGACCAAATTAATAATATATCTGAAGATACTGGAAGTAAAAATGATTCTGGCGATGACAGTATCTTAAGTGGAGGAATAGACAAAAGATTATTAGATGCCATAAAAAGTTATGATAATGGTATGGATAAAGTAAGAATGAAAGCCACAGAAATTAGAGATAAAATAATGGAATGGCTAGGATTTCAAAAAGAAATAGATCCAGTAACTGGAGCAGTTGTTTGGAAATTGAAAAAGGGATTAACAAATTTAAAACTTATTGGTGGCTTAATTACAGCAATGGTAGGATTAAAAATAATTTCAAAACTTGGAAAATTAAAGGATTCAATCTCAATTATTAATTCACAAACAGGTAAAACAAAAACTGGATTTGACAAATTAAAAACTGCTATGAACAAACTATTAATAGGAACTGTTGGCTTAGTCGCATCATATAAAATTATTCAAAGTAGTACTAAAAATTTGGTAACGCAAACAAATGAATGGTATAAATCATTATTAAGTTTATCCTTAGGATTTGGTGGAGCAGTAGCTAGTGGAGCATTAATGGGTTCAATATTTGGACCAATGGGAACAGGAATTGGAGCAGTAACAGGGGCTTTTGTTGGTTTAATTGGTGTTATAGATGGATATCATAAAGGATTAGAAAGTTTAGCAAAATCTAATATTTATGGTGAATTAACATTAACTGCTGAACAATTAAATGAAATAACTAGTGGAATAGGGAATAATTTTGAAAGAGAAAATTCAATTATTAATAACTATAAAGATAGTATTGCAAAATTAGAAGATACTTGGAAAACAAGTATAACAACTGTTGAACAATATGGGTTGATGTACTATGCAACAAAAAATTTCTAATAATGATATTCCAAATATTATATCAAGCATTCAAACGTTGGGAAACAATACAAAAGATATAATTAGTGAAAGTACACAATATTCACTTGATTTATGGACTAGCATGATGAGTGGATCAACTTCTATTACGAAGCAAGAACAAGGAAATATAATAAAAATCATAAGTGAAAATGGGCAATTCATGACTGGTGAAGTTGATAAAATACAAAAAAACATAACCACTACATATCAAAATGCCATCGCAGCAAGAGGTTATTTAACAGATGAAGAATATAATTATATTTCTGAACAATTAGGAAAATTAAGAGAGCTTACAAATATATCTATGAGTACAGCAAAAACTGACTTAACTATGCTTCAAAGCGATATTAATTCTGGCAGATTAGATTTATCAGAAGAAGGATATAATCAATTAATAACACAAATAAAAGAAAAAGAACAATTAGCAACAGATGAAGCATGGGAAATAAGAAGAAAAGCATATGAAAACGCAGAACAACAAAAGAAAATAATGGAGTTAGCAGGAAAAAGTGCAGAAGAAATTCAAAAAGCGTATGATGCACAAATTAAGGTTGCAGATAAAAATTATTCGAAGGCAATAGCTGAGAATCAAAAACAAGTGTTAAATTTAATGGAAACATTGGAAGGAACAATTAAAAAGAAAAGAAAAGATTATATTTCCGATGCTTCTCGCTGGGGACAAGAGTGGTATAACGTATTTACTGGAAGTTATACCAAAATATATACTGCTGAAGAAAAAGCAACTATAAAACAATATGATAAAATGTTAACTAATTTAGAAAACTATAAGAGCAATTTAAGTACAAAATATGAAGAACTAGCAACAGATACAATTGATGGTTATGTTGAAGGATTAGACAATAGTTCTAAGAATTTAACAAATAAAACAGAAGCAGTTATGAAAGCTGTTCCTAACACAGCAAAAGATGTTTTAGATAGTCACTCTCCATCAAGAGTTTTTGACAAATTAGGGCAAGATACTATACAAGGTTATATTAATGGTATAAATGAAAAAAAAGAAGAAATGTTAAATATGGTAAAATCGTTAATGAATAAATTAGATAAAAGTTTTTCATCAAAAACATATAAAATTAATATAAAATTAATATTTCTTCAAATATTGAAAG
>CANQLS010000149.1 GCA_947624765.1 uncultured Clostridia bacterium | reverse complement strand
TTTAATCTACCATCATTTTCTATTTGAACATAAAGTGGTAAATGTACAGTATATCTTTCTATTAATTGATTTTCCTCTCGTACTTTTGCATCTAATAAAGCACCATCAGCTAAATCAGATACAATAGCAACATTATTTTGATAATTAAATAAATTGTAATTAGGAGCATTTTTCAAAATAACATTTCCTAAATTATCATCTACTGCATATAAACTACCAACCAACATAACAAAACAAAAAGCAATAATTGCACTAATCTTTTTCATGACATTCTCCTCTCCAATTACTAAAAATTTACAACTTTATTTTAGCAATTTGCTATATAAAATGCAAGCAAAAAGCTAGAGTTACTAAATAATGTGTTTATCTGGTAACCATAAATTTATAATATTTGTTACAATATTGACTTTTTATAACTTTTAAGTTATAATATGAATATAATAGTATAAGGAGCAATTAATATGTATCATATAGAATTTTATGAAGATAAAAACGGAAAAAGCGAAATAATAGAATATATAAAAATTTTGAGAAATAAAAAAGATAATAAAGATGCACGAATAAAGCTTTCAAAATAGTTTCTTATATTGACCAATTATCAGATAAAGGATTACAACTTGGTCAACCTTATATAAAACATATTGATAATGAAATATGGGAATTACGACCATTAAGCGATAGAATACTATTTGCAAGTTGGTGTAATAATAAATTTATACTATTAAGTATATTTAGGAAGCAAACACAAAAAACGCCCAAACGTGAAATAGAAAAGGCTAAAAAATTGTTAGAAGATTATAAAAGAAGGAGTGACAAATATGAGTAAAACTAAATTTAAAACATGGGAAAATGTAAGGAAAGATTTAAACTTTACTCCAGAGGAAGAAGAGCAAATACGATTTGAAAAAGAATTAATAGAAGCCACTATAAAGGCACGAGAAAAATCTAAATTGACGCAACAAGAATTAAGTAAAAAAAGTGGAATTAAGCAACCTGCTATTGCGAAACTTGAAAATTTAAGCAGAACTCCTCAAACAACAACACTCATTAAGTTATTATACCCAATGGGCTATACAATAAGAGTCGTTCCACTAAATGAAAAAGACTAATCGATTTAAATAAGTAATTAAGAATGAATTACACACTTTACTTGACATTCTCTATCGTAAAAATAAATCGCATATATCAATATCTTCAAACAATAATACTTCTCAATAATTTCTCAAAAATTATTAGGAAGTATTATTATCTTTTTTTATGATGTTTTCATTTTCTGGATTATGCTTGCTTTATCTTCTGCTTTGAAAATGGCTGTACCAGCAACAAGAATATTAGCTCCAGCTTTTATTACAGTATTTGCTGTTTCTAAATTAATTCCTCCATCAACTTCAATATCTAAAAATGGATTTTCTTTTCTTAACAATTTTATCTTTTCTATGGTCTCTGGAATTAGTTTCTGCCCTCCAAATCCTGGTTCAACAGTCATAACTAATACCATATCAATTTTATCTAAATATGGTTTTAAAGTTTCTATTGACGTATTAGGTTTTATTGATATTCCAACTTTAATACCTTTTTCTTTTAAGCTTTTAATTAATTCTTTAGCTTGTCCTTCTGTTACCGCTTCTATATGAAAAGTAATATTAGTAGCATCAAAAAAATTTTTGCTATATTCTATTGGATTTTCTACCATTAAATGAACATCTAGTGGCAACTTTGTATGCTCTTTTGCCACTTTTATCATAAATTCACCATCTGTACAATTTGGAACAAATTTTCCATCCATAACATCAATATGAATAAAATCAGCTCCTGCTTTTTCAACTATTTCAATTTCTTCTCCTAATTTGGCATAATTAGCAGCCAAAATAGATGGTGCAATTTTTACCATCTTTTTTCTCCTTTCAGTTTTTCATACAACTGACAATATCTTTCATATCTTCCTTGATTTATCTTTCTTTTAGCAACTGCTTTCTTTATTCCACACTCTTTCTCCTTTATATGTGTGCAACCTCGATATTGACATTCGTTTATATATGGAGTAAACTCTACAAAATATTTTTCCAAATTTTTTTCGTCAATTCCTTGTATCTCATATGTTGAAAAGCCTGGTGTATCAGCAATATATGTATTTGCTATTACTTCATAAAGCTCTACATACTTCGTAGTATGCTTTCCCTTTTCTAATCTTAATGAAGTTTCTCCTTCCTCTGATACATTTTTTCCTACAACATTATTAGTTAATGTAGACTTTCCAACTCCTGAGTTTCCAGTAAATGCCGTTACTTTATTTTGAAGTAATAACATTAATTTTTCTAATCCTACTTTATTTTTTGCATCAGTAGTTATAACTTGATATCCTATTTCTCCATAAACATTTACAATTTCGTCATAGCTTTCTACTAAATCAATTTTATTTACGCAAATAATTGGCTCAACATTGTTTTTTTCTGCCATAACTAATTGTTTATCTAATAACAATAAATCTGGTTTTGGATTAGTAGTAGAAATTACTAAAATAAGTTGATCAATATTTGCAATTGGAGGTCTTATAAAAGAATTTTTTCTTGGTAATATTTTTTCGATTTGATTTTCTTTTATTTCTACTAAATCGCCAACTAGAGGCTTATCTTTTTTTAATTTTAATAAGCCTCTAGCTGTACAATCTATATATTCTTCGTCAGTTCTTACTCTGTACCTATCAGAATATACTTTTGTAATTATTCCTTTAATATTGCTCATCTCCTATTTAATAACCATTTCTGAATCAACTTTATCGTCAATATAAACTTTTAACATACTTCCTTCTGAACCTTCTGGTAATGTAACAGTTATCTTTCCTTCTTTTCTTTGATGTACTTCCTCATGTAAAATCTTTGTTCCTAATACTGAACTTTGTAATTCTACTTTTACCATAAAAGTATCTCTTGTGCCTTTATTTGAAATATCAATTGTTATCGTTTTATTGTTACTAACTGGTGGTTTTTCATTACCATCAGGTTTTGTTGGTTCAGTTGGATTAGTAGGATTATTTGGCTCTGTTGGAGTTTCAGTTAGCTGATTAACAATAATTACAACTTCTGACATCTCAGAAACATATTCGCCTTCCTCTGGAGATTGACTAATTACTTCAGCATCTGGTTTATTTGGATTCTTTACATATTGTACTGTTGGAACTAAATTTGCAGCGATCAAAATTTCTCTTGCACGATTTTCTGTTTCTCCAACTACCTTTGGAGCCTCTATTAATCCTTCTACAGGACCAGCACTAATATATACCGTAACTTTTGTACCTACATCTACCTCTGTATTAACAACAGGATCTTGTCTTGTAATACTTCCCTTTGGAACAGTGTTGCTAGGTTCAGTATCTGAAGCATATATCAAACCATATTTCTCAATCTCTAATTTTGCAGCTTCTACAGACATCGTTGTAACATCTGGAACAAATACAGTTTCTGCACCTTTACTAACTCTTACTCCTACTGTAGCTCCTTTTTTCAAGCCATAACCCTCAGCATATTGTTGATAAATAATATAATCTTTTGGATACTCATTACTTACAGAAGTAGCTTGTATTTCCATTTTTAATCCAATATCTTCAAGCATTTTTTGTGCTTCTTCTTTATGTACTCCTACAATATTTGGAACATCTACAGTTGTATCACCAAAAATTATAGGTGCTACATTTAATGCAATTGCAAAGGCTCCCCAAAATAGTGCAACTGCTATAACTAAAAATAGAATTAATCTCATAACTGCTTTTTTCTTCGTCATTTTTCCTTTTTTACTACTCATCTCATCATCACCATACTTTACATTTTTATAAACTTCTGTTTCTTTTCTTTCAGGAGCAGCACCAACAATTGGAACTTTTTGTGTTGGAAAATCTCTTCTGTCTGCTTCTATATTAATTCTAACATCTACCATTTCAGGATTTTTAAGAGCTCGTTGCAAATCATTATACATAGCAGTAGCAGAAGCGTAACGATTATTAACATCTTTTTGCATCGCTTTCATTACAATATTATTAACGCCAATTGGAATCTCTGGAACTATCTCGCATGGTTCTATTGGTGTTTCCTGAATATGTTTCAATGCCACACTTACTGGAGTTTCTGCATCAAACGGTAATTTGCCAGTCAACATTTCATATAAAACAACACCTAAAGAATATATATCTGATTTTTCGTCTGTATATCCACCTCTAGCATGTTCTG
>CANQLS010000148.1 GCA_947624765.1 uncultured Clostridia bacterium | reverse complement strand
GTTGCCGTAGCTGTAGAAGAAGCTATGAAAGACTAAGAAAGTCTTGAAATATGCTATATTTCAATAAATGAGATTTAGTTAAAAAGAATAAAATCAAGTAAAATTTGGCACGTATGACACAAATATGACACAGGTAGGACACAGAGCGTAAGCCACAGATTTTTTATGAAAATAAAAATACCCTTGTAAAAAGATCTTCTACAGGGGTATTTTTTTACATTTTTACATATACTACTATTGACATCGATAAAATACGATGTTAAAATATAAGTACCAGAGGAGTGATAACTCCTTGTTCGGTCTACAGATGGTGCTAGATTGAAAAATTAAGTGTATTGTAAATATACCTACCCATCTGGAAGGAGAGCTAGTATAAAGCTCTCTTTTTTTATGGTAAATATAATGAGTTTTTTAAAAAAGCTGTTTGCTTTCTGTATAATTCAAAATCATTATTTTGAAGGTAATTATAATATTTGTGTCTAATTTCTCCTACTAATAGGTCTGCAGCTTGTATATTATATGAATAATATGAATCCTTATATTTTATTTTTATGAATACATCTGATAATATAGGGGGATATGCCACTCCGTAATTAGAATTAAAAATTCCATGCATAAGTTCTTCCTTTATAGTGTGTTCCAAGTCATAATAACCATTTGAAACTGTGGTTTGCTGATCTAAATTTAGAAAGATTTTTACAGTTTTAGAAGGATTAATTTTATTTTCTGAAATTAATTTTTCTATTATATTTTTAACCTCTCTTTTTATTGCGTAATCTTTATATCTTCCAATAGATGCTTTGTTTTCAAAAATATAACTTTTAAGTTTGAGATTATTTACAACCACAACAGAAGTATTATATTTTTTTATAAAATTTATTAAGTGTCGTCTATGTTTGTTGTTTAATTTTGATGATTTCAATTCAGGGCATTTATAATTACAACTAGAAGAACTATGTGTTTTACAAAAAATTTCATTTATTGTATTATCTTTTGAAAAAGAATTACAATATTTAGATTTTATTGAATTAACAATGCTCTCATATTGTCTTGAAAAATTATCTGCTTCATCTTTTGACAAAAAATAAATGCCACCATAAACAAAAATAGACTGTTGAGGATTATTTTTAGTTAATTGACCGAGAGTCATCCATATATATGTATATTTCTTGCATATTAGTTCATTCCTTTCTATTTAAAAGTATTTTTATTATTTAATATTTCTTTGTTAAATGTAGCTTTTGAATCTATTAGCGAAAATATATCTATAATCATAAAAAATCTTTATGACCATATTATAAAGAAAAATTATAATATAATCAACTTTATTGAACATTTTTCAATTTTTTTCTTAATTTAGAAAGACAAAATTATATTAACTTCTTTAAAATATACTATAAATATTTATTAGTACAACCCTTGTAAAAAGATCTTCTACAGGGGTATTTTTTACATATACAATAAAAAATTACTTGCAATTGAAATGTGTTATTGGTAGAATAAATATATCAAAAATATGAGAGGAAAGAAGAAAAATGCAAAAGAAAAGCGCTGAAACCGTTGCGGTTCTACACACACACACACACACACACATTTGTTTTAATTAAAATAAATAATTCAGAATAAAGCTTATTAAGAACATAGTAAATAATGAATAGTTAATGGTTAATAGTTGGCACAAATTATAGTTTGGTGTCTAACTATTGTGGTATACCTTTTCTATTTGTTATTTTGCTATGTTTTTTTTGTCGCCTGTTTGAAAATAAAAATGGCGAAAAACTTGTAGCGGCGGCCATTGGCCACCATAGAAAAGGAGCGAAAATATGAAAAAAGGAATTTCATTGATAGCATTAATCATTACCATTATCGTGATTATCATATTAGCAGTGATTACAATTTTCGGCGTGAATGGAGTAATTGAAAAAGCAAGAGAAGCAAAGATATTGCAAGAAATATCGAACGAGAAAGAAATAGTTAGTGCTGCTACTGTGCAAGCGAAGAAAGAAATTAATAGTTTCAATGAGGAAACGTTAGGTAAAGCATTAGATAATATTACTGGAGAGGATGAAACATATGTATTTGCAGATAGTGATAATTTGGCAGTGCAATTTAAAAATAGTGAAAGATATTATTTAGTAAATAAAGATGGAGTAATAGAGGGACCAGTTTCACCAATAGAAGATGAGTATGCAGGAGATATTACGAAAAATGGAAAATATGATGGCAGTGAAAATAAACCGTATCAAATCAATTGCATAGAAGATTTAGTAGCATTTTCCATCATGACGAATGGTGGCAACACAGAGTTAGGTCTAAAGAATGATAAACTTACTGGAAAATATGTAGAACTGATGAGAACACTAGATTTTCAATCGATGTTTTCATATAACGATTATACATCAAAAAAATATGGAGATTTGAACAAAGATACAATTGAAGAAGATATTAGAACCGAATTAACCAAAACAGACGAAGGATGCATTGGTTTTACTCCAAGTGGGTTTCGTGGAATATTTGAAGGGAATCATCATGCCATTCAAAACTTGTATGAATATGCTTCTGAATATGGAGGACTTTTCAGTATTTGGGTAGGAGCAGAACTTTCAATAAAAAATTTAGAAGTAAGTGGAGAAATCATCAGCGAAGGAAGTGCTGGCGGTATTGCTATGGATGCGACATTGATGGAAAATTGTATTTCGAGAGTTAATATAAAAGCGAAAAGTTATGTAGTTGGTATTAATACTAGAGGAACTATAATACATTGTAAAAACTATGGAAATTTAGAAGGGCAATCTTATGTAACTGGTATTTCTAATCAAGGTATTGTAATAGATTGTCAAAATTATGGAACCATAACAGGAACGTCTTTTGTTGCAGGAATAAGCCATAAAGCAACAGTAACCAATTGTCAAAATTACGGAACGATTATGGGAGATCAGTATGTAGGAGGAATTAACGATGCTGGCATGGTTAATGATTCTCAAAATTATGGAAAAGTAGTAGGAAAGAAATATATAGGAGGTATCGCAGCGAGAGAAGCTTCCATTAATCGTTGCATCAATTATGGGAATATATTGGGAGAAACTGAAGTTGGAGGGATAAAAGGAAGTCATTCCTATGATACAGCTGTGATTAGAAATTCAATCAATTACGGTAATATAGAAGCGACAAATGATTATGGTTCAGCAGGTGGAATAGTTGGAAAAGTTTGGTATGGTGCTTTGCAGATGAATTGTTGTAACTTTGGAAATATAAAAGGATACTATAGTGGTGGGATTAGTGGAGAACTTTCTTATAATGATGGTAAAATTGCAAATTGCTACTCTGTGGGAGCACTTGAAACGACGAGGGTGAAAGGTGGAATTTTAGGATATGGTGGAAGTACGAGTCATTTAGAAAATTGCTATTGGCCGGACGAATTAAATACATCAATTTGTGGTGTTACAGGAGTTCAAGTAGTGGATTCAATCGCTTATCCTTTGTCCTTTATGCAAAGCCAAGATTTTGTAGATATCTTAAATGAGTATGTAATTGCATATAATGCAGAGCATGAATTGGAAGAGGGATTTATAGCATTAGCAACATGGAAACTGGATGAAAAAACGGGATATCCAATATTAGAATTTGCAAACGAATAACTAAAATCAAATTTTCTCTTGTCATGATAATTAAAAATTGATACAATAATTGTAGAAATTTTGGAAATGAAGGAGAGAAGAGGCAA
This sequence comes from uncultured Clostridia bacterium, assembly GCA_947624765.1. GTDB lineage: Bacteria > Bacillota > Clostridia > TANB77 > UBA1234 > RGIG4465. The sequence continues at coordinate 506 of CANQLS010000148.1, read as the reverse complement.
ATGAGAAACGCTGAAACCGTTGCGGCTCTACACACACACACACACACACACATTTGTTTTAATTAAAAAAGAAGATTCAGGATAAATAGAAAACCATAGAAAATCAAAAAGCATAAAAAATTAAAAGAAAATTGTTTTTGATGCTGTTAGTTCGGCACCTAACGATTTCCATTTGCTTTTTATGTGGAATGATTTCCTATGGCTTTTTGTCGTTTGTTGAAAAATAATTGGACAATTTCGTTGTTGGACTGCACTCGGAAATCCTCAACGTATATCATATACGCCTCCGGTTTCCTCGCTTGTCCGCCTAGAAATTGCCTCAATTCTTTTCCAACCATAAAAATTATTAAAACGTGTAGCGGTGGCAATTGGCCGCCATAGAAAAGGAGCGGAAATATGAAAAAGGGTATTTCATTGATTGCGTTGATTATAACGATTATAGTAATAATAATTTTAGCAGCTATTACAATTAATGGCGTGTCAAGTGTTTTGGAAAGAAGTAGGTA
>CANQLS010000147.1 GCA_947624765.1 uncultured Clostridia bacterium | reverse complement strand
CACTTTCTGATTGTGGTGCTTTTCTACTATTTCTATATCAAAATTATCCCCTAGATCATTAATAAACCCTGGAATGAAGTCACGAACCATCCAGATAAGGCTCTTTTCTGGAGTTATTTTAAGAAAATGGATTGGGGTCGGGATGAGATGCAGAAAGATTCGAGGGGGATGAAGGTAAGAGTGAAAGATACTTTGGTTCATGCTTGTCCGATAGGGGTGTTGGTACCTTTAGTGAGTTGGGTTTATAACGGGCCGCGAGTAAGAAGAATACTGAGAAGTGCGAACTGAGTAATAGAGAAATTAAGAAAATGAGACAGAAGGTACGTTAATCAGCATTATGAGTGTGAAAGATTACCCAGAAGTATATATTTCTATACAAACCATTGAAATACATGTATAAGAAGTGTAACTAAAATTTTTGTTGATAATTCTAAAAGAAGAGCCAAATAAGGCTGATAATTATTTGTGAAATAAAAGAAAGGGAAGAGTTGTTCTTAAAATCATATATGAAAGTTGGTATCTTTATAGCAGATTCAAATGGATGTTATCCTGTTCCGGCGGTGAAGGGAGGGGCTGTTTCTACACTGGTTGAACATTTGGTGAAGGCTAATAATGAAAAAAGAGTCTTGGAGATGGAAATTATAACATATTATGATAAAGTAGCAGCGGAGATGTCTTCAAAGTATCCTAATGTTCATTTTATTTGGATTAAAGTGCCTGGAGTCATCAAATTCTTCGATAAGCTGTTACTACGAGTAATTAGAAAGGTCTTTAAAAAGAAGAAAGCAATGTCTTTTATGTCTTTCTTCTCTCTAATATACTATGTTTTGTCATGTTCTGTTTTTTTGAGAAAAAATGCTTATGACAAGGTAATCCTTGAGAATAATGTATTATTAGCATGGATCATTAGGTTGAGTAGATATAAGGGAAAATATTATTACCATTTTCATAATGTTCCCAGAGTAAATGGATTTTGCAAATCAGTTTTTAATAATTGTTCTTCAATATTGTGTGTTAGTAATTATGTTGGACAAATGATTTCGTCAAGTCAGAGTGTAATTGGCAAAATATCCTCTAATAAAATTAGAGTGTTATATAATTGTATAGATGTTAACCATTTCAAACCCGTTGTTAATGAGAAGGTAAGAAATGAATATAGAATACGTTTGGGAATAAAGCAAGATGACATAATCCTCATATATGTAGGCAGATTGTCGCCTGAAAAAGGAATTGATAAGTTTATAAAATCATTGGAATTAATTAAAGATTCTCGAGTAAAAGCATTAATCGTTGGGAAAATGGATGAGAGTGTTGATTATGAATTCTCTGTCCAATTACAGGATATGTTTAAAAATATGGGGAGCAGATTAATCTTCGCAGGCTATATACAGCAAGAGGAATTGCCATACGTTTATTCTCTGGCTCAAATAGCAGTTTTTCCATCTGTTTGGGATGAACCAGCTGGGCTAACAATGATTGAAGCTATGTCTTGCAAACTTCCGGTTATTACTACTGATTCAGGAGGAATAATGGAATATGTTTCAAGATATGCGATAACATTAAAAAGAGATAAAGATCTGATTCCTAATATCGCACTTTGTATTCAAAAATTTATAGATGATGATAATCTAAGAAAAACATACGCTATAAATGGTATGCATCATATTCAGCATTCTTATAGTGAAGAGAGATATTTATCAAAATTTATTGCTTGCATTAGTTAGGTTTATATGAAATCTTATTATTCTAGATAAGGAGACTGAATTGGAATCCAAAGAAAGAGTGCTGATTTTGATGTCAGTATATAATGGTGGAGATAGGATAATTCGACAAGTTGAGAGTATACTAAATCAAAAGAATGTTATTACATACATTGATATTAGAGATGATGGTTCTAGTGACAGTAATACATTAAATATATTATCTGTTTTAGAAAAAAAGTACCGGGGGAGAATTAAATGTGAATATGGGAAGAATATAGGGTGGAAGAAAAGCTTTATGGAACTTCTTTATTTGGCAGAAGGAGAATATGATTATTATGGTTTTTCTGATCAAGATGATTTGTGGATGGATAATAAGATTATTTCGTGTATTCATTTAATGGAAAAAGAAAAAAAAATTAAAGTCAAACTTGCACATTGTAATTCAATATCAGTTGATTGTAGTTTTCATAGTCGTTATGAACAGGAATATCGAAAACCGTTTCCGCCGTCTCTTAAATCAGCAATATCAACCGAATATTTTCAAGGATGTGGAATGCTATGGAATGATGCAGCGATGAATTTGATACAACAATACAGACCACAGAATGAGGATTTAGCACATGACTATTGGGTAGGTCTTTTATGTTACTTATTCGGAAAAGTTTTTTTAAATGAGGAAAAATTGTTTTACCATGTTCGATATGAGAATAATGCATCTTCAGATGGTATGGTTTTAAAAGGAAGAATTCAAAGAACAAAATTGCTGCTACAGAAAAAAAACATATACATGAATCCAGCAAAGGATTTGTTAGCTGGATATGAAGATAATTTAAAAAATAGAGATATTATTTTTTTGAATAGAATAATAGATTATAAAGAAAAATTAATTCCTAAATTGTTCCTTATTTTTGACCCACAATTTTGTCGGCCCACGATTTTGTCGACACTATATTTTAAATTTATATTAGTACTAAACAGATATTAGATGATACACTCACTCTGCAAAAAGTAAAAGAAAAGTAGGAAGAGAAATGCAATTATTTTATTTATTATTACTGGTGGAAGTGGTATTTATTCTCCTCAATTATTATATACAATTAGAAGACGTGATTGCCCCGTCTACAATGGCGTCTATTGTTGTTTTTTGTGGCAGTTTAATTGCTTTATATGGAGCAAAGAAATGGGAAACGGAGATATATCCTGAAACAATATTTATATTTTTGTTAGGTGAATTATCAATCTTTTTAGCTGGAATGTTTTCAATTATATTTCGTAAGAAGGGGTATGTGGATAAAAAAATATGCAAATCAATTATACATTTTGGAAATAAAAAGGAAATAGTCATTATGATAATTAGCCTTGCGCTAACGTTTTTGTATATTGTTGAATCAATTAGGGTTGGATTGTTACTAGGAGGAACAGGGTTAAGAGCGTTTGCATACACAAAAGCGGCATATATGAGAGGAGTTTTTGATTATAGAATGAATTTATTCATTAGACAGGGCTTTAAAGTTGTTATGTCTTTATCATATATCGCAATTTTTCTTTTTATCAATAATTGTTTTATTTGTCAGGATAATATAAAAAGTAATATTGCATTCTTAGTGGTGATTCTTGATGGATGTATTATTACCATTGCATCTGCAAGTAGAACAGAAATTTTGAGGCTTTTTTCAGCAGCTCTATTGGTTTTTTCAGTTTTATATAGAGATACAAAAAACTGGAAAAAAAGAAGTAATGAGAGATTTTTGTCGAAGCTGTTGAAATTAGGAATACCTATTTCGATTTTGATTGTTGTTATAGCTTATTTTTCGAAAAGCATTGTAAAAGAAGAATATGTATTAACTTCGGAAATCGACTCTCTGATTGATTATTTAATTTTTTATGTTGGAAGTCCAGTGGCTGTTCTAAATGAAAAGGTACATTTAAAATTTTCTTTTCAGAATATATTGTGGGGAAATAAAACGGAAGTAAACGATTTTATTTACTTAGGAGAACTAAATTATGGTGGAAATGTTGGTACTATTTTTGACAGTTGTATTTGGTTAAATGGGGCAATAAAAATGATGCTGTTTCTATTTATTGTATTCTTTTTAAGTAATGTTGTTTATTACAATTTTTTATATAAGTCAGTATATGGAAAACGACGCAATAAAAATCTCATTTTGATATCCTATTTCTATTTTATAATTGTTATGTCATATTATAGCAATTGTTTTAGAATAATTTTCAATCGCTCAAATTTGTTTACTTTTATAGTCTTATTGTTTTCAGTTTTTGTTATTTTTGATGTGAAAGTAAAATTTCATAGATAAGACGTATAGAGAATGAAATATGTGAAGAATTTGGATTATTAAAAGTATATTAAAATAAGGAGGTTGGCATCATATAATAATGATTAAAATATACATAGCAACTCATAAAAAATATATATTTCCATATGATGAAACTTTGTATAAACCGATTTTAGCAGGGGCTTCTTTGGGGCATAAGGAAAAGATGAATTTTAATATTAAAGATAATATGGG
>CANQLS010000146.1 GCA_947624765.1 uncultured Clostridia bacterium | reverse complement strand
CCTAATAACAGAAGTAATTCATCAAAAGCATTAGAAACAACTTCTTTCGTATAATTTTCACATTTTACAATAGCAACTTGAGCCATCTTATAATCAATCCTTTCCAAAAGTAATAATTACTCTTTCTTATACGCCTCTTACCATATGTCCATTCGTATATTCCTCGCTTGCAAGTCTATCACCTAATTTATGAACACGAATAATTTCATTTATCTCATCAACTGTTTCGTATTGTATATCTATTCTAATAGAATCAATTTTTAAATTTTTTGATTTTATAGAAGTTATCTTACTATTATAAATTGTACTTTGACAATCAATATTATCTGGCACAACAAGAAAATCCATATTCTTTCTATCTCTCAAATAGTATCGTTTTCCATTCTTACAAGGCATCAAACATTTTTTATCTTTCGAAAATTTTCCGGCAATGCTTCCAACTGGACAATATTCAGATGTCATAACACATTGTCTGCCATATACTTTTAACTCACACGGTAATGTGGAATGTAAAAAAGAAATTTGTTCTTCTGTTAATTCTGGTGATAAGGTTACTTCATCAAATCCTAAATTTTTTAATTGTTCAATAGTATAAGAATTAAAAATTTGAAACGATTCATTCGCTATCTTTTTTGTATCTATGCCATCTAAATATTTTAATTGGCCAATATTTGACAACACAAATCCATCAACCATATGAGAAATTGACTTTATATTCTTTCTCAAAAGCTTATCATAATTATTCTTAGTTACTGTTGGCAAAATTATGTACTTCTTTGCTTGTATGAAAGATAAAAAACTAGTATCTTTCAAAAATAATTTAAAAGGCAAATATATCCTATCTGTTTTTTCAAAATCAATATTTTTATAATTCTCTTCCCAATTTGAAAGGAAAAGTGAAACTTTCTTTTTTTCATTACTTCTTTCAAATGCATTAGGAGTATAAATTTCTTCTTTTATAATCGTTCTTGGAATTTTAGATACTAACATATTTTCATATTCTAATAATGCATTCCTTCTTATTTCATTTAAATCTGAAATATTCAAAAACATATCATTATCCAAATCAACATCTAAACGTACTATTTGAAAAGGTGTATTTCCAGTTTTCAAAAATTGTGTTTCTAAAATCTCTTTTGTTAATGGCCTACTCTTAGCTTCTTGTGGAATCTTGTCAGATATATATTCAAAATCGTTTATATCTACTTTTACTTTCTTACCATTTTTTATTTCTATTTTAGCAAAAATTTTCGATTTCTTTACAAACCCTCTCGTGAAACTAGCTCTAGCTTTTTGATTTAATTGCTTGTCGGAAGTTTTATAAACTTTATCTCCAACCCTTATATTACCTTTAATACGACCCACTTTATTTCCAACTATTTCACTAATAATAGTAGAAGGGCTTTCCTCTTCACCATTCCAAATTTCTATACCATCACCTAAATGCAAATTCGAAACATTGTCTAAAGTAACCATTCTTTTGCCATCATAATTAGTTACCTTACCAATATATACGCCCCAATTTTTCGGCTTCTCATAACACATCATTGAGGAACCTTCTTTTTCTTCTATATAAGCTTTAGTAAAACCACCACGATTAAAAATTTGCTTTAATTCATCATTATTTACTATAGCTCCATCTATACAATTACGGTAATTAGAAACAACAGTAGCAACATATTCAGGTGATTTCATACGACCTTCTATTTTTAAAGATAATCTGTTTGGAAAATTTTTTAATAAATCAATTGTGCATAAATCTTTTGGACTTAACAAATAACCTTTTGCAATTTCATTTTCATTTTCAATCAATCTATAAGGTAATCTACATGGTTGTGCACATTTCCCACGATTTCCACTTCTATCACCAATCATACTGCTCATCAAACACTGACCAGAATAACAAACACAAAGTGCACCATGCACAAAAATTTCAATTTCCATATTTGTATTTTCACAAATATATTTAATTTCTTCTAATGATAATTCTCTTGCCAATACAACTCTTTTAAATCCAAGAGTTTCTAATTCTTCGACGCCTTGCAAATTATAAATTGTCATTTGCGTACTACCATGCAATGTTAATTCTGGTATATACTGATGCAAAATTTTTGCTAAACCTAAATCTTGCACAATTACTGCATCAATACCTATTTCATAAAGTTGATAAGCAAACTCTAATGCATCTTTTATCTCATTATCATCTAAAAGTGTATTCATTGTTACATATAACTTAACGTTTCTAAGATGTGCATATATTACCATTTGCTTTAATTCTTCTATATCAAAATTAGCAGCATTCGCTCTTGCGTTAAAAAGTTTTCCACCTAAATAAATAGCATCTGCACCATTTTCTATAGCAGCTAAAAAAGCATCATAACTTCCTGCAGGTGCTAACAATTCAAAATTTTTATTCATATATCTATTTCTCCCAAAGTACTATTTAATGCATTATATCATAAAACGCCAAAAAAGAATAGCTATAAAAGTCATCTTTTATAACTATCCTTTATCATTTTCGATTTACTTTTGCACAATAATTTTCTGTATACATAACAGACAGAATAATGTTATTTAATTTTTCATATGTGCAATTCATTCCATCGAAACATGACAAGAAAACGATTTCACATATATCATTATCTAATATTGATTGAATGTAAATTCACTTTTTTATTCTTTATATTCAAAAAGTTCCTTTATATCACAATCTAAAGCATTCGCTATTCTGCAAAGAACCGACACTGTTGGTTCCCTTTCTCCGAAGCTCAATATATCCGAATATGACTTTGCGAAACTCCACTTTTCTTTGCCAATTCAACTTGGCTTAATCCTTTGCTCTTTCTTTTTTCTTTAATAAAAAATTTAATCATTTGTGGCACCTCTGTGCTATTATGCTTAAATTTATTAAATCATATACTGCTACCACTTTGGTGATATTTTGAAAAAATGTAAAAAAAGATGAAATTTGGTAAGAAATGAAAATGAAAATTTGTTTAAATTTCATATTGTATGTGTGCTTAACCATGTACAATTATATACAAAACTTTTATAAGAATCAACCATGAATAATTATTTTTACCAATTACATAGAAACACAGAAGTTTGACACTAAAAAAAATTAAGCACTATCAATGCTTAATTTTTTTTTCAAATTTTTAAATATCTTTTGGATAAAAACTATTTTCTATTGTAATCCTATGATAACCGGATAACCTTCATTTTCTCCTGCACGAAATTCCCATGCGGCTTCTTCCAAATCTGCATTTAAAAGTGGCAGGATAGCTTCGTTTTTCAACTCTTCTGCTGTTTTAATTTCTTCAGCAACTGGCGCTGTTTGATAAGTTCCATTTAAAACAAAATTATTAGTTTTGGTTATATTTCCCGCTTCTGCTCCTACAATTCCATTTATATTAGAAAACGTTGTAGCATTGACTTCTATTGTTCCTATATTGTAACAATTGGAAACACTGACTTGAGTATTAGGATCAACTCTTCCTAAAATGCCACCAATATTAGATATCGTTTCAAAATTAGCAACCACATTTCCCTTATTAAAGCATTTTTGAATGTTCAAAGAATTTCCATTTGACTGTGTCCCAACAATACCACCACAACCATCTTCTGCTAATTGAGTGATACCACCTGCGTTATAGCACTTTTCAACAGTTCCTCTAGCTATACCCGCAATTCCTCCTGTATAAATTCCTTGAGAAAATATTGAAGCATAATTTCTACAGTTTTCTATCTTCGTTCCTACATATTGTCCGCAAATGCCTCCAACGCCACCATTTCCATTAATTTTTCCTTCATTGATACAATTTGTTATAGAATCAACTTTAGCATTCCCATTCACTAGTCCAACAATACCGGCAACATAATCTCTACTTCCTGTTATACTGCCAGAATTACGGCAATTCGTTATGGAAATGATGTGACAATTATTCAAAACACCCCCAACGATACCACCGACATAACGAGAACCACTCACCGTTCCGGTATTTCTACAATTCACAATATCGTCAGTTTCAGCAGATTTCGTAGCATATCCCCCCAATATACCACCAACATTTGTGGAAGCGCCGTTTAACTTCTCCCATATTGTTACAATTCTCTATACGCACCTTTCCCCAAGCACTTCCTAATATTCCTCCAGCAGACGTTCCCTCTCCAAAACACCTTCCCGAGTTGCTACAATCTCGAATCTCAACTATGCAGTCAGGAGGAACAGC
>CANQLS010000145.1 GCA_947624765.1 uncultured Clostridia bacterium | reverse complement strand
GCAACAACAAAGCCAATGAAAGAATTAGCTGATAGTGTATCAAGTGCATTTACAGACAATATTAGTATTCATGATATAACTAGAGAATTAAGTCAAAGAATAAAAATAAACCCTAAAGATTTTGAAGTAGATACAAATCAATATATAAATTATAGTGAGATTAAAGGGCAAATATTAGCACAAAGTCAAATTAGTATGAATGATAGCATAGCAGGAGAAATGAGACAAGCAGTTATTGAAGGAATGCGAAATGCAAAAATTACAGTAGAAGTAGAAGGTAAAGCTGATAAAGATGGGATATTCAAAGTAGTACAAACAGGAGCAAAAGAATATACAATGCAAACAGGAGAACCAGCATTTGGATATTAAAAGCAAAGGAGAGATAATATAGGTATGTAGAAAATTTAATAACAGTAGATGGAAAAGATTTAAGTAAATTTCTAAAAGATGAAGGATATGATGTAGAATGGTACGATGTATCTTACGATAGTGGAAGAAATGCTAAAGGATATATGCATTATAATCCTGTTGCACAAAAATACAAAATAATTCTACATACCAAATATCTAACTCAGGAAGAATTTCAAGAGTTCTTTAGTATAATAGTACCTTTAAAAGAATATACAGTAAGGTTTTTAAATCCATATACAGGAGGAATGACAACAGCTAATTGCTATAGAGGAGATAGAAAAGTAACAATGAAATGGAATAGAACAGATAAAGGGATTTTATATAATCCAACAGATATAAGTCTAATAGAATTATAAATTATTTTTATATATGGAGTAGGTGGCTGATAGGTATCAAGTAAGCGAAGAATTTAAGCAAAATTGCAAAGAGAATATAGGATTAAATAGATATGGAAGAATACATGTTATTGAAGATGATATAGACATTATAGGAGAAAACTATAATGGACAACTTGTAGATTTTACAATAGAAGATAATTGCTATGTAGATAATACGTTTATCGGAACAACAGTAGCAAAGAAAATTACAGTGAATATATTAAATCCAGATAATTTAATTAACTTAGAAAACAAAACAATAGATGTTTATGTTGGAATTGAAATAAATGGCAAATTAGAAGAAATACCTTATGGTACATATATAATAGAAAAACCTGACGATAAAGAAGTTCAACAAAAAACTTCATTTACAGGTTATGATTATATGATTAAATTTAATCCTAAATATAAAGATAGAGTAAAATATCCAATAAAATTAAGCAATTTATTATTAGATTTATGTGATCAAGTTGGGCTAGAATTAGGAAATACAGATTTTACAAATGCTGATTATATGGTATTAGGAAATCCATTTACAAACAATGAAGATTGTAGAACTGTGCTTTCAAATATTACACAACTTGCAGGTGGTTTTGCAAAAATAGGTAGAGATAATAAAGTATATATTCGTACATTAAAAAATATTCCTGATTTAATAAGAGTAAAAGATATTCATAATATGCCAGTAAAAGATCTACATCTATTACCAGTTTCTATGCTTTCCACATATAAAGAGAACACAGAAGAAAATTTAGATGGAAACAATTATTTTGAAGATTTTTCTAAAAATGAGCAATGGGGAGAAGTAAATTCATTAGTATTATCAATATCTAATGTAGAAGGAGAAAATACGGCAAGAACAGATGAAGAAAGTATTAAAAAGAATGGTTTAACAGAAATAACAATAACAGATAATTATTTCTTAATAAATGAAGATGAACGAAATAAAGTAATTGAACCATTATGGGAGAATTTAAAAGGATTACATTATCTGCCTTTTAAAACTAAATATTATGGGTATCCACATTTAGATGGTGGAGATGCCATTGCTATTGATGATTCAAAAGATGTTCCATATTTAAGTTATGTATTTAATCATACTTTTAAATTTAATGGCGCATTTGATGGAAATATAGAAACACAAGCAATGACAAAAACGCAAATTGCATATAAGAATATACAAAACATAAAATCTAAATTTAGAAGAGTAGAACTTGCTGTAGATAAAATAAATGGAAGAATAACATCTGTTGTAGAAAGGCAAGATAAACAAGAGAATACTTTTAATACAAAAATAGAGCAAACAGAAACTTCAATTTTAGAAAGTGTTTCTGCAACTTATGCAAAACAAACATCATTAGATAGTGTAAATAAAACATTAACTGCATCTTTAGAATTGAAAGTTGATACAAAGAAACTAATAAGTGAAATAAATGCAAGTGCTGATGTTATTAAATTAACAGCAGAAAAATTTACTATAGATACACCAAATCTAAAATTTGATGGAAATGGAAATGTAACAATGACAGGAAAAATAACTTCAAATTCTGGAAAGATAGGTGGGTGGGATATAAATGAAGAGGGATTAAGTAATGGAAAAGTTTTTATAAAAAATGATGGTGTTTCAACAATATATACAGTTGCAGATTTAATTATTGTAAGAGGATATATTATGGGATATGAAGGATATACTTTATCTCCAGGAATGATAGCACATTATGATTTAGATGGAGATGGAGAGGTAACATCACGCGATTATATGAGATTACAAACTTATATAGGAATTACAATGTAAAAGGAGAAAGATAAATGGAAGAGTTAATTATAAAAGAAAGAGAATTTAAAGAAAAAATAGTAGAGACTATAAATAACTCTAATTTACCAGCATTTATAATACAACCTATTTTAAAAGAATTATTAGGACAAGTCGAATTATTAGAACAGGAACAGTATAAAAAAGCACTTAAACAAAAAGAAGAAAAGGAAACGAAAAAAAATCTAAAAAATAGGAGGTGCTAATAGGAGCGAGACAACAAACATAAAACTATTTAAACATGACAATCCACCACAAAATAATAATTTATTTGATGTAACAAAATCACTTAATGAGAATTGGGATAAAATAGATGAATATGTGTACAATCAAGAAGCAAACAGACAAGCTAATGAAACACAAAGGCAAGCTAATGAAGAAACAAGACAAAATCAAGAAGAAACTAGAGAAAGTAATGAAGAAATACGAAAAGCTAATGAATTAGAACGTCAAGAAAATGAAACAAAACGAGAAGAAAATGAACAAGCAAGAGAAGAGTACATAGAACAACTTAAACAACAAGTATTAAGTGGCGAAGTTGGTAATGGAATTGAAAGTATTGAGTTAATAAATGGAACGCATAAAGCTGGAGAATTAGATACATACCAGATTACATATACAGACGGAACTACTAAAGATATTCAAGTATATAACGGTAAAGATGGTACTGGTACTGGTGACATGATGAAAGAGATATATGACACAGATGATGATGGAGTAGTGGAAGAAGCAGACCATGCAAAAACATCAGATAATGCGACAAACGCAGAAAATAGCAATAAAGTTAACAATCATACAGTTAATACAGATGTACCAGAAGATGCAGTATTTACAGATACCATAACTAAATACACAACAGGAACGACAAAAATAGCCAAAGGAACGACAATAACTAATGGATATTCTGTAACCTTGCCAATTGAATATACAGTTGGAAATAATTCATTAGAAGTAAGAGCAGGAACAGAGGTGTTGATACTTGCAACAAGTACGACAGACGGACACTATAAAGAAGTAGGAAATGCTGGAGAGCAAAGTAACAAAATAACAATGTATAGGACATCAGCAGACGGTTCTTGGACGCTAGAAGAAGAACTGATTCTTACAGAAATCGTGAGAGGAGTTGAAACAAAATGAAAACACATACGCAAGAAATAGAAGAATTAAAAAAGCAATTAAAAACAGCCAATGAAACTATTACAAAACTAAATTATGTAGAAAATTGGAAAACTTTAATCAGCAACGTCAAATACAGAAAAGTAGGAAAATTTACGGAGTTAAGATTCAGGTGGGAGACTGAAGTAACATTAAATAATGCAGAATACTATTACATACATGATAGTTCTGGTAAGAATATTGTACTACCTTCTGGATATGCTCCTGTCGGAGAAGGAATATATCTTCCACTTGTAATAGTTACAAAGGCAGAAAGTCATTCAACTGATGTTCATTGTTATCCTGGAATATTAGCTATCAATACTGACGGTAGTATGGCATTCAGGCATTGTGCAGGGGCAGGAATAAAATTAACTTGTAATGACATTAGAACTTATGCAATGATATATTCAGGCTAAAAAAAGAAAGGAGAAAAATATGGAAAAATTATTTAATTCAATAAGTGTTTGGTTCGGAGTGATA
>CANQLS010000144.1 GCA_947624765.1 uncultured Clostridia bacterium | reverse complement strand
GACTACAAGCCGTTAAGAATTTAACCGCTTATCAAATAATTCAAGGAACTGGTGAAGCATTCGATCCTAACAGCAATATTACTCGTGGTCAAGCTGCAGAAATGTGCTTTAAATTAATTAAACAATTAGAAAAAGATGCTTTAACACCACAACCAGACGTAAAATAAAAATTTAATTTATAAGAAATTATTCTTGTATAATAGGACGCAGATAACCTCTGTGTCCTATTAATATATTTATTATTATTTAACTTACGATTATTCCCATAAATCGTCCATTTTTTCATCTATCTCTTCTTCTCTTTCCTCTGTTTCCTCTTCATCTAATAGATACTCTTCTAAATCTTCATCATAGATTATAGTATCGCCCTCTTTAACATCTGCAGGTAACAAAAGAACATCTATCTCCTCCATCCCACCTGTTTCTTGGTTTTCACATATTGCTAAATCATCTTCAAAACGATCTACTATAAATTTCATATTTTCCCCCTTTCCTAAATATCGCCATCGCAAACAATATCTAATTTTTGAATTTCATTTTTTTGTCCATTACTAATTATTAATATTGTACCATCTAAATCTGTTCGATATACCTCTGATTGAACATCATTTAATCTTTCTAAAACTTCATGATGAGGATGTCCATAAGAATTATCTTTTCCAACAGAAATAACTGCAATTTCTGGCAATGTTTGGTACAAAAATTCTGCACTTGAACTTGTATTTGAACCATGGTGAGCCACTTTTAAAACATCAATATCATTCCAACTTCTCTTTTCTTCATTTGCAACTTCCATATCACCAGTAAATAAAAACTTTTGTGTACCATAAGTCATCTCTATAACGATAGAACTTTCATTAGCTTCTTCTGCATCATTTTCTATAGACATAATCTCAAAGCTCGCATCACCTAAAGAAAAAATATCCCCAACTTTTGGTGCTATGATTTTTTTCCCTTTTTCTTTTATCGCGTCTAAAACATCTTCAAACGTTTTTGTATTGCTCTCTTTTTTAGGCATAAAAATATTTTCAACATTCATTTCTTTTATAACATCATCTAATCCACCAATATGATCTTCATGTGGATGCGTACCAATTAAATAATCAATCTTTTCTATATTGTTTTCCTTTAAAAATTCAACAATAAGATTGCCATCAGCATTATTTCCAGCATCAATTAACATATTCTTTCCTTTATTAGTTATAAATATGCTATCTGCTTGACCAACATTTAAAAAATATATTTGTAATTCACCATCAGTAATAACTGTTTTGTTTGTCGGTTTAGTATGAATTTCTTCATATGCAGAAAATTTATATCCCATTAAAAATAGTAATAGAACAAAAAAGAATGCAAGTATTTTATTTTTTGTTACATTTTTACTTTTTCTCGCCATGACACCACTTACCTCCTTTTTATATATTTTAATTCTAACAATACAATATGTATATTTCAAGTAGTTTATTAAAAAAATAATTAAGCATATTATCACAATCAATTATGCATGGTTAATTATTTTTCATATTAGTTGTTATAATTTTACTAGCAGACAAAAGGCCTATGAGATTAGTATTAAGAGGTGCTATATGGATTTAAGAGAAGCTGTTGCTCAAAGAATATTACAATTTTGTAAAGATAGAAAACTATCAGTAAACGCTTTAGCGAATATTTCTGTTTTAACTCAATCGACTTTAAATAATATTGTGAATGGATATACAAACGATGTAAAATTATCAACAATTATTCATATATGTGAAGGATTAGAAATCTCTTTATCTGAATTTTTCGATTCAAAATTATTTAAAAACTTAGACATTAATTTATGAATAAAAAACATTCTAAATATTAAGCAAAAAAATTAAGCACTTTCTGGTTAGCAACTAAGATAAGTATTATACATCAACACAGAAATTGCTTAATTATTTTTATACACCAGGAAAGCAATGCTTTCTTAATGTACAAAAAACTTTATCTCATAAATTTTTTTCTTTAATCCAACGAATTCTTTCTTGTCTTATTTCTTCTTTTACTTTTTGATAATCCTGATTTTGTAAATTTAATGTTTTACCATTAATTTCTTTTAACATTTCTTCGCCCAATCTTGCAAACGAAACATTTTCTTTTCCTGCTTTATCGCAATTAGCCACTATTTCCAATCCATTTAATCCTAAAACACTTTTGGATACACGTTCTAAGAAATCTACTTTTGTTGAACTTTTCATTTCTAAAAATTTCCCAGCACGCATGTGTTCTCTACATGAAGTAATCCCAACTTTTTTCCAACGATTAGGAAGTTTCATTCTACTACACATATCTTTAACACACTCTTCTCCAAGCTTTTCATGTCCATAATGATGTGGCAAAATTTCTTTAGGAGTTCTGCCTTTTCCTAAGTCATGTACTAATGCTGCAAATCTAATTTCTATATCATCTGTTCTTTCCGCCACTCTATCTAACACCTCCATAGTATGCACAAAAGCATCTCCTTCAGGGTGATACAAAATAGGTTGTTCCACTCCGATTAAATTTGCTAATTCCAGGAAATGAGCATCTAAACAAGATGTTTCTTTTAAAACATAAAAAAATATGCTAGGTTTTCTAGTAGATAATGCTTTTTTAAATTCTTCAAATACTCTTTCTTCTGACAAAGAAATAAGTTCTGATTTTAATGATTGCATTTTCTTTTTTGTTTCTTCATCAACAGTAAATTCAAATTGTGCTGCAAAGCGTGCAACACGATATACTCTCAAAGGATCTTCTGAAAATGCTTCGCTAGTTGCACGAATAATCTTATTTTTACAATCATCTTCTCCATGAAATGGATCAACTAATTTTTCCTCTAATAAATCATATGCCATACTATTAATTGTAATATCTCGTCTAGATAAATCTTCTTCTATTGTAATATCTTTATTAGTTTCTATTTGAAATGCACAATGTCCTATTCCTATTTTTCTTTCTTTTCTCGCTAACGCAACCTCTACATTATTTAAAATAAAAACTGGAAAATCATTGCCTCTCATCTTAGCTTCTGGAAATAAATCTATAAATTCTCTAAATGATAAGCCTGTTATGCAATAATCAAAATCCTTAGGTGGAATATTTAACATCTTATCACGAATACAGCCTCCTACTAAATAAAGAGTTCCACCTGCTTTTTTAACTTTCTCAGCTATTTTTCTCATTTTCCTTTCTCTCCTTCGTAGGATTTAATACCTTTGCAATCAATGGTCTTTTTACCTTTATTGCTCCCTTAGGGCAAAACTCTTGACAACAAAAACAAGTTATACAGTTCTTTCGATGAATAATTGCTTTCTTATTTTCTATTGAAATTGTTTTCATTGGACAAATTTCTGCACATTTTCCACAACCAATGCAAAGATTTTTATGTACTAAAGGAACAGAACGTAATGCCTTTTGCATTACTTTACCCAATAATTTTGAAGTATCTGCAAATTTTAATGAACCTCTTGTAGGTAAAGTTTTATAATCTTTTACTATAAGTTTTTCCACATCCATATTACAAGAAACTTCTTCACAAGTAGCTGGTGCTAATTTTCGTTGATAAGCCGCTTCTAGTGTTGGCACATCTTTTCTTTCCAATCCCATAATTTTAGCACAAACTAAATCTAAATCATATGGACTATTAGATGCCAAAAGCAATCCTACTTGTTTTGGAGTTCCTGAAGTTGGTCCATTTCCTTCCATGCCAACCACCGCATCAACAATTGAAAGTTGTGGTTTAAAATATTCATTTAAGTCAACCAACATATCTGCAAAATCTTCATATTTTGGATACCTAAAATGAAATTCTGGTTTTATAGTTCCTGGAATAACTCCAAACATATTTTTTACTGCAGACGACATTCCCATCATACCATGTGTTTTTAATTTACAAAAATTAATGATAACATCTGCATTATCCAAATAAGATGTATATGGAAATGTTTTTAATATTTTACCTTCTGGAAAGTTAGCAGTAGATTGTTCAAAATTATCATTTAAATTTCCTCCTACTTGCTTTACTTCATACATTCCTGTTGCATTATATATTCTATTAACATACACCGAATTATAAATTCCACCTGGACTATCTCCAACAATAACAATTGCACCTTTATCTACTAATCTTTTAATTAGTTCGCAAAGTAACATAGGATGTGTTGTTGCTGATGCTTCTGGTTTTAAGTATGAAACAAGATTTGCTTTAATCGCAATACGCATTCCTTTTTTTACAAAATCTAA
>CANQLS010000143.1 GCA_947624765.1 uncultured Clostridia bacterium | reverse complement strand
CTACTTTTAAATTGCACTGCTAAATTATCACTATCTGCAAATACGTATGTTTCGCCTACTCCAGTAATATTATCTAATGCTTTACCTAAAGTTTCTTCATTGAAGCTATTAATTTCTTTCTTAGCTTGTACAACTGAAGCACTAACAATTTCTTTTTCATTAGATATTTCTTGCAATATCTTCGCTTCTCTAGCCTTTTCAATTACTCCATTAACTCCGAAGATTGTAATAACTGCTAAAATTATTATTACTATTATTGTTATAATAAGTGCTATTAATGAAATACCTTTTTTCATATATTTTTCTCCTCCTCTATGGCAACCAATGTCCCCCGCTACACTCTCTTTCATTTAAATGTACTACAACAAAATTATACAAACTAAACATTAAATCACACACGACTATTCACTAAGATTTTCTAAAATTGGGTATCCTGTTTTTGTGTCTAGTATCCAAGATGATAATTCTATAAAATCTTCTTCATCTTTATGCTCTAAATTATATGTGTTTACATATGAATTTAAAATATCCACAAACTCTTGACTTTGTATAAATGATAATGGATATGCTCTTGAATCAGTTACTTTTAGTGATGCTGGTGTATTACAACAAACCTCTGCATTCCATTCTTCTGGCCAATAACTGTTTTCCACATAATGTGTACCATAACCTGTTTTTGCCCCAACTATTCCGCCTTTTCTATTGATTGCTTCCAATCCTCCTACAGAATAACAATTCATAACTTTAGTAACATCGTTTTGTGTCCAATCAAAATCTCCCGCGATTCCTCCTGCAGTATTTCCTTTAATATTTCCAAAATTGCAACAATTAATTGTTTGTTGTCCACTATTAGCATAACCAATTATACCACCTGCACTCCAACCCACTTTTTCGAGTTTTAATTGTTCAACATCTCCATAATTAATACAATTAATTTCTCTACCACCTGAACCTACTATTCCTCCTATACATGCATCACCATACATAAGTCCATCACCACCTTTTCCATAAACATTGGCATAATTGATACAATTTATTGTTGTAGAGCTACCTCCGCTAATACCTCCAATTGCACTATTTCCTTCTACTTTTCCATAGTTTTGACAATTCGTTAATGTACCTCCATCACCCCTAATTCCCCCTACATATCTAGTTCCTTTTATCTCCCCATAATTTTGACAATTTGTTACTTGGCTTCCACCAATCCCTCCAACAATTGAATTTCCGGTTATCGTGCCATAATTCTGACAATCCTCAATTTCTCCTCCACCAGCTATTCCAAAAACATATGAGCCATTCTCTACTTCTATATTACCGTAGTTTTGACAATGTATTATAGTTCCTCTAGTATTGATACCTGTTGCTGAATTTTTTGCATTTATATTAACTCTCGAAATACAATTTTCCATCAGTGTTGCAGCCATAGCAATACCGCCAGCACTTCCTTCGCTGATGATTTCTCCACTTACTTCTAGATTTTTTATTGAAAGTTCTGCTCCTACCCAAATACTAAACATTCCTCCATATTGTGAAACATGCTCATACAAATTTTTAATAGCATAATTATTTCCATCAAATATGCCATGAAAAGCAATTGGAGTAAATCCAATACAACCTTCATCTGTTTTGGTTAATTCTGTTCTAATATCGTCTTCCACTGTATCTTTATTTAAATCCCCATATTTTTTTGATGTATAATCTTTATATGAAAACATTGATTTAAAATCTAGTGTTCTACATAACTCCACATATTTTCCACTAAAATTACTAGAACTTAATCCTAAACTACTGTTTCCTCCATTTGTCATTATTGAAAATGCTACTAAATCTTCTATACAATTTATTTGATATGGTTTATCCTCACTACCATCGTATTGCTTATTTTTTGTAATATCTCCTGCATATTCATCCTCTATTGGATAAACTGGTCCTTCTATTACTCCATCTTTATTTACTAAATAATATCTTTCACTATTTTTAAATTGTACTGCTAAATTGTCGCTATCTGCAAATACATCTGTCTCGTCCACTCCAGTAATATTATCTAATGCTTTACCTAACGTTTCTTCATTGAAGCTATTAATTTCTTTCTTAGCTTGTACAACTGAAGCACTAACTATTTCTTTTTCGTTAGATATTTCTTGTAATATCTTTGCTTCTCTCACCTTTTCAATTACGCCATTCACACCGAAGATTGTGATTACTGCTAAAATTATTATTACAATAATTGTTATAATCAACGCAATTAACGAAATTCCTTTTTTCATGTGTTTTTCTCCTTTCCTCTTTCAAGAGCAATTGTCGGTATCTTTTCGGGCGGCCAATGGCCGACCCCTACAAGTTTTCTTACCATTTTTCAGCATCGCAAAAAAGTCATAGCAAACAACAAATAGAAAAAGTAATTAGTAATAATTAGTCACCAAACTATAGTCAGTGCCAATTATTCATTTTTCACTTTTCCGTTCATTATTCGCTATGACTTTAAATATTTATTCCGAATTATTAATTTTAATTAAAACAAATGTGTGTGTGTGTGTGTGTAGAGTCGCAACGGTTTCAGCGTTTCTTATTTTCATTTTTCCTCTTCTCCTTAATCTTTTTATGAAGTAATTGTATCAATAGCAGCTCAAAATAGCAAGCGAAAATCAAAAAAACACTTACTAAATTTACTAGATAATGGTTTTACCTCAAAATGGTGTCTGTGCCTATGTAGCGGCGGCCAGTGGCCGCCATAAATAAGAATTTTGCTCTTTATATAATTTATTGCGATTATTAAAAGAAAAGATTTCCTAAAATTGGATATCCTGTTTTTGTATCTAGTATCCATGTTGATAATTCTACATAATCGTCTTCATCTTTATGCTCTTCATTATATGCGTTTACATATGAATTTAAAATATCCACAAATTCTTGACTTTGAATGAATGATAATGGATATGCTGTTGAATCCGTTACTTGCACTCCAGAAGTACCACTAATTTCTATATTCCATTCTTCCGGCCAATAGCAATTTTCTAAATCGCATTTACTTCCACCTGCTCCTAATATTCCTCCTTTTTGATATGTTGTTTCTATTTTCCCAGCAGAATAGCAATTCAGAATCTTTGCAATATCAGATGAAAGAAAACCAACAATTCCTCCACTATAATCACCTTTTATTGTTCCAAAATTACAACAATTGATTTTAAGCCTAGAACTCCCTCCAGGAATATAACCATTAATTCCACCAGCATAACCATTTTTCCCGGTTGCTTCTACATTTCCATAATTCATACAATTCATAATAAAAGCCGTATTATCATAAGTGTGTTGTCCTTGAATTCCACCTACTTTAGTCTCTCCCTGTATATTTCCATAATTTACACAATTTGTTATCAAGGCATCGCGACCCGTGATACCGCCGATTGCTACTTTCCCCTCTACTTTTCCATAATTTTGAGAGTTCTTAACAATTCCACAATCGTTGATTCCACCTACATCTTCATTTCCTATAATTGTTCCATAATTTTGACAATTCGTTACTGTAGCTTTATGACTAATGCCTGAAACACAAATAGTTCCTGTTATGGTACCGTAATTCTGGCAATCTTCAATTTCACCTTTGGTATTAATTCCAAAAACATATTGTCCCCCCTCTATATTGCCATAATTTTGACAATGAATTACTTTAGTATTTTCCTTATTAGTGCAGTTAACACCTCCTACTGAACTTTTTGCCTTTATATTAATCTTTGAGATACAATTTTCTACCAAAGCTGCATCCATAGCAATGCCACCAGCTTCGCCTTCACTGATAATTTCTCCACTTACTTCTAGATTTTTTACGGAAAGATTCTTTGTAATATGTGCACAAAATAGTCCTCCCCTATTAGAAATATGTTCATATAAATTTCGAATCGCATAATTATTTCCATCAAATGTTCCATAAAATCCAATTGGTGTAAATCCAATGCAACCTTCATCTGTTTTTGTTAATTCGGTTCTAATATCTTCCTCAATTGTATCTTTATTTAAATCTCCATATTTTTTTGAAGTATAATCGTTATACGAGAACATTGATTTAAAATCTAGTGTTCTACATAACTCTACATATTTCCCGTTAAGTTTATCATTTCTTAAACCTAACGATGTATTTCCTCCATTGGTCATGATTGAAAATGCCACTAAATCTTCGATACAATTTATTTGATATGGCTTTGCTTCACTTCCATCATATTTTTTATTTTTTGTAATATCTCCTGCATATTCATCCTCTATTGGATAAACTGG
>CANQLS010000142.1 GCA_947624765.1 uncultured Clostridia bacterium | reverse complement strand
CGTCAGAAAAAATCCATCCCGTTAAAACTCTATACGCCAAAAGACACGCCGTTTCTTCCGAATCTCAAAAACATGGGAACCGTTCACTATCTCTACGAGATGCCTCTGGTGTTCCGCCACAGCAAGATCAACCTGAATATTACACTGCGCAGTATACAAAACGGCATACCGCTTCGCGCAATGGACATCATGGGCGCAGGCGGCTTTCTGCTGACAAATTATCAAAATGATTTTCAATACCACTTTACAGAGGGGGAAGACTATGTATGCTACAGCAGCCCGGAAGATCTGTTAGATAAGATTGAATACTACCTGGCGCATGATGCGGAGCGCAGGCAGATCGCGCAAAACGGTTGGAAAAAGGTCTGCCAGGAGCATACTTATGAGAAAAGGGTACAGGAGATGCTGGAGGCAGCGGGGCTGGCATGACCTTTCATGCTTACGGGACAAATTGGGAAATAGTCTCTCTGGTTCACGCTGTTTTTTAATGTGCCGGGAGCATATATTTTTAATTTGGTAGACAACAGTCACCCCCCCCCACTTGCAATTTAAATTATACAGGAAGCTCCTTTCTGCCAATATCGCTTCAAAATTATAAACCAGTAAAAGTATACTACCATTCTCAAAAATCAGCTTATATTCGTAATTTAATTCTCTTAGAGAATCAAATCATTTTGGGAACTGTCAATTTTTTAAAAAAATTTCATTGTGTCCAGCGTCACCACTAATTTAAAAGGAATATCCGAATATTATACTTTGTGCATAATACTTTCAACACTCTTAAAAACAAAATGTATTCCACCATCAAAAAGAAACAGAAATAATGCCCCCTATCATTTTTCTTACATCTTATGCCAATAAAACATAATTTGTAGTATATAACGACACATCAAAAATTTTTTCATTGATCCACAGCATTTACACAAAATAGATTCCACTCTCACAGAACGGGGAATATCCTCACTACTTGAAATTATATTAAATCCAAAACATCATATTTTATATCTTTACTACTAATTCTTCTATTTATATATTCTAGTTCCTCCGACTCCACAGATAAATTATAATTATAAAGTCTATCATGATCTATCAAATATTTATAAATACACATAAGCATATTTCTCCTAATTGTAGATTTATTTAAATCAAACCGCTTTCGCGCTAAATAATAATAATTTAATATATCTTTCATTAAATAATCAGGAATATCCTCATTACAGCTTTGATAAAATTGAATTGTTTTTACAACAAACGAATGAATTGAAAATGCATCATTTTCCTTTCTCCCTATTTGCATACGAATAATCTCTAACGCGCTATCTAATAACTGTTTCCGCTCAGTTTCAGTCAAATTACTAGAATGCATTCCCCTCTCAAAGTAAAGCAATGCAAACGTATGCTCTATTTCATATGAATAGACGCCTCTTATTTCTCTAGCTTGTTGCAAATGAATTGTTGCAGATGAATAATTTTTCATTTTTATCTCGGATATCCCTCTATGTAGCCAATATAAATGATAATCACCATAATAATCATGTAGATTTTCATATAATTGATTAATATATTTCCATTCAATCGTTTTATTCTTATCTCTAAAAAGCTCACTGATATTTTGTGAACGCAGTAATGTATAAAGTACATAATTTTGATAACTATTGGACCTCCTGCATTTAAAATGGTATACATTATCTAATCTTATAAAAATATCCTCAACTATTTTTTCTAATTCCTCAAATTTTATTTTCCTGACAGCCTTTTTAACAATCTCAGAAAATCTGCAATGTATTATGATTTTGTTGTATGTAGTTTGCTCCCAACTATTTTTGTTTATGTTTGATATCAATGTGTCTTGAGCTTCAGAAATAAAATCATTTAATGCATCCTGATTCATTGGATATAATTCCAAGAATAACGACAATTTTAATCCGGTATCTCCAATAATATCCAAAAAATAAATTAAGACAGCAAAACGTATTAAATTATAATTATTATTATTTATTACTCGTTCACTAATTTTTTCAATGCGCTTAGTGAACTTCTCACCATACCTCATTTTATATGCTAATTTTAATAAGGGATCTTCTTTCTTTTCTTGAATTTCCCTATATAAATTATCTATTGCAGAATCCCTAGCCACCTTATATTGCTTACTATAACCTCCAAGAAATGATTTTGCATTCAGTTTATCTAAATACAATCCAATATCCGTTTTAGATAATTTATTAATATCATCTACAATATACATCTTCTTGGTTATTGTTTCATCAAACAAATGTTGTTTCTTATCATATTCACTTTGCCGTACGGTCGCTATCAATTTTACATTTGCTTTTTCTAAAATATCTATAATCTTATCAATACGCCCTAATACCCAATTAGCATCATCTAACAAAATGAAAATTTGCTCATTGCTGTTTTGAAAATATGTACAACAACTATTTATATCCTTAATGAAATTATCACCTATATATTCCAACACCATTACACTTTCACATAATGTTGTTCCAATTCTATATAACATAGTAGTCTTTCCAGATATTGGTTTTCCCACAATCAATGTACATATAAAAGCATTATTAGCTTGCAACGTATTGATAACATTTTGAGTTTTTTCCCAAATGACATCATGATTTGAAAAAATGTCTTTCCATGTCGGTTCTGCCCCAAGGTAAAGATCAGGCCTTAAATAATTATCTATATCATAATTATCTTTTCTAATTAAATTAAAATTCCATTTTTCATAAGAATCAACGCAAACGGAAGGTGGATTCGACGATAAATACTGTTTTACTTTACGTATAAAGGATTCAGCTGTTTCTTGTATCATAATAGCATTTTTAAATTTTCTCTTTATACGTTTAATGAGTCTTTCATCATATTCCCTTAAAACAAAATATGTTTTATTATTGTTTGAATATATATCTGCTTGTTCACACTTTATATCAAAATCCCATTCATCACTAAGAGATGTACCAATAAATAAAAAATTATCTGTTTTTAAAGCTGATGTCAAATTTTCAAAACGATAATCATTCTTTTTTGATGAACTAATTATATAATCACTTGTCGAAAATGTTATTTTTTCTGGTGCCAAAACTGCATCACCATGTAATTTATATAAAATTAATGCTCCTCGTTCTGTATAAATAGGGTTTTCTGTATACACGCTCTTTATAGTTTTTTCACTTTCTTTGTAAATACATTCTATTATGTTGTCTACATTTGTAGTATATATATTTTTCCATTCTATATCAGCATACATCCGATGAAAATCTTTAACTTCGCTTACTGCAAAAGCTTCCTTCATTATCTGTGTATATTGTTCCCTGTTATCATACTGACAATCTTCACAAATTTCCTTCAAAGGCAGTTGACTATCTTCAGAATATAAAACTCTACTGCACAAAATTGCTTTTAACTGATTCACGTTAGGTATAGGCATTTTTCTTCCTGTTTCCTCATCTTTTAAACTACCTATTGCTCCCAAACTGAATCCAGAACCTAAAAAAGCACCACATTTCCAGACATTATACGTCTTAATAAAACTTTATGTTCTTTATCTTCAGAATCAAACGGCTTACACATTTTAAATTCCTCCCCACATAGCCAAGTCTTTTCCCCCTTAAAAAAATAAAGGATATTGTTAAATCGTTTCCCAGTTAAATAAATCCTTATCATGGATATCTCTATGCATCTGATGTGAAAATAGTGGTTTATGAATAAACGAATCAAAACATCTCTATATTTTCGTTCTAAATAGCCGTACGTCCCCCTTCACTCTATAACAACGTGCCTTCTATCTCTATCAAGATCATCTCACCTCTCTAAAGAGTCCTCACTTCCTTCGTCCTATCTATTCATAATGTAGGTGTCAGCGCATCTCCTTTACAGGGTCATGCCCTCTGGAAAATATTCCTCTTTCAGTTAATTCTACTACAAATTTCTCATTTTTTCAATCACCATTGACATATTTTTTTGAGTTTTCCCATTTTTCATCATCAATCACCTAGCCCCCCTATTTTCAAAGTATTTCGCTAGCGCCATTTGTTATAATCGTTCTTTTTTCAAAAGAATGCCATTTATACCTGAGTGTATTTTTGCCAGGACACGCTCTATGGCATATCCCAATATGTAAAAAATGAATTTCGGAATATTAAAGATCCTCTTAGGACATTCTTTTTTATCCCATCATAAAAACCATATCTTCTTTTTCTGCACTGATCATAACAATATATCCTGCCGTAAGGGTCGCAAATAAATTAAGTGAGACTATCCCAAAGTTTGTGTAAACCTCCAAACTGATGTAAGATAATACTACA
>CANQLS010000141.1 GCA_947624765.1 uncultured Clostridia bacterium | reverse complement strand
TGGCAAAAGAGGTAAGAAAAGATATTTTATTGCAAATTTATGAAGCACAATCAGGTCACCCAGGTGGTGCGCTTTCTTGTGCAGATATTTTAACTGCGATTTACTTTAATTTAATTTCAAATGGCGATAAAGTGGTGCTTTCAAAGGGGCATGCTTCAGCTGCATTGTATGCAGTTCTTGCTGAAAAAGGGTTTTTCTCAAAAGATGAATTAAAAACATTTCGCAAATTAAATAGTAAGTTGCAAGGTCATCCTTCTTATGTTAAAACAAATGGTGTAGATGCTTCCAGTGGTTCGTTAGGTCAAGGGTTATCTGTTGCAAATGGCATGGCGTTGGCTTTTCGTATGGATAATAAGGAAAACTATGTATATGTAATTTTAGGTGATGGCGAAATACAAGAAGGACAAGTTTGGGAAGCTGCGATGACTGCAAATCATTATGGCTTAAATCATGTAATTGCGTTTTTGGATTATAACAAATTACAAATTGATGGAAGTAATGATGAAGTAATGAAAGTAGCACCAGTCAAAGAAAAGTTTGAATCATTTGGCTATTTTGTTCAAGAGATTGATGGACATGATTTTAAGCAGATTATAGATGCTGTGCAAAATGCAAAAAAACAAGAAAAACCAAATTTAATTATTGCAAATACAATAAAAGGAAAAGGCGTTTCGTTTATGGAAAATCAATGTGGATGGCATGGGAAGGCACCGAGTGAGGAGGAGTATAGGAGAGCTTTACAAGAATTAGAAGGGATGGTGTGAAAATGATTTCTACAAGAGAAAGCTACGGAAAGGCACTTGCTGAATTAGGAGAAAAGTATCCAGATGTAGTTGTTTTAGATGCAGATTTGGCGACTGCTACAAAAACGATAGAATTTAAAAAGAAGTTTCCAGAAAGATTTTTTGATATAGGTATTGCTGAACAAGATTTAATGGGAACTGCCGCAGGATTGGCTCTTGGGGGAAAAATACCGTTTGCTAGTACTTTTGCTATTTTTGCAACTGGAAGAGCATATGATCAAGTGAGAAATACAATTGCTTATTCAAAATTAAATGTTAAAATTGCGGCTACGCATGCTGGTATTACAGTTGGAGAAGATGGAGCTTCTCATCAAGCGTTGGAAGATATTGCGTTGATGCGCGCTGTACCAAATATGATTGTAACATCTCCTGCTGATGATGCAGAGACAAGATGGCTTATTGAAGAAGCAATTCGTACAAATGGTCCGATGTATATTCGTTTAACTAGACCAGCTGTAGAAGAAATTTATTCGTCAGATACACCTTTTTCTCTTGGTAAAGGAATTCAACACGGAAATGGTACTGATGCAACAGTAATTGCTACGGGTGTAACCGTTTCAGAAGCATTAAAGGCTAAAGAGATTTTGAAAAACGATGGAATAGATATTCGAGTTATTGATATTCATACAATAAAACCTATTGATAAAGAGTTGATTATTCGTTCAGCAAGAGAAACGAAAAAGATTGTTACTGTAGAAGACCATAATATAATTGGAGGATTAGGAAGTGCTGTTTGCGAAGTGCTATGTGATGAATATCCAAAGCAAGTTATACGCATGGGGATTAATGATGAGTTTGGTCAATCTGGAAAGTGGAATGAACTTATGGAATATTATAAGCTTACGGCAGAGCATATTGCTGATAAAGTTAGAGATTAAGAGAAATATTTAGAAAAAAGTGCAATTTTTGCACTTTTTTTCTTTTTTTATACAAATAAGGACTTGATTTTAAAAAAGTTTATTGATAAAATTTATTTGATTAATACCAATAGATATTGATGAACGCATAGGGGTGCGCTAATCACAAAAGATAAAATGAATATGAAATAGCTAGGAGGCTAACAATGATTAGATTTGAAGATGTTTCTAAAACGTATGCAACAGGCGTTGAAGCTGTGAAGAATGCTAACCTAGAAATCGAAAAAGGAGATTTTGCTTTTATCGTTGGAAGTAGCGGATGTGGCAAGTCTACAATGATAAAAATGATACTAAAAGAAATAGAACCAAATAGTGGAAGAATATATATTAATGGAACAGATATAACAAGATTACCAAAAAATAGAATACCGCATTTAAGACGAAGCATGGGAATAGTTTTCCAAGATTTCAGATTGTTAGAGGATAAAACAGTTTATGAAAATGTTGCTTATGCTATGAGAGTAATTGGAACAAATCAAAGAGCGATAAAAAAACAAGTTCCAAATGTACTTTCTTTAGTAGGACTTTTAAATAAGTCAAAGGCTTATCCAAATGAACTTTCAGGAGGAGAGCAACAAAGAGTAGCGGTGGCAAGAGCGATTGTGAATAATCCAATGATGCTTATTGCTGACGAACCAACAGGAAATCTAGATCCTGAAACAGCATGGGAAATCATGTCTTTACTAAATGATATCAACCGTAGAGGTACAACTGTTGTTGTTGCAACACACGCAAAAGAAATTGTGGACAAAATGGAGAAACGTGTTATAGCGATTGATAAAGGAGTTATCTACAGTGATATCAAGAAAGGTGGGTACGTGAATGACCATAGGGACAATTAGTTATTGGTTTTATGATGCAATTACCAGTATGAAAAAAAATAAAAAGAATATTTTTATTTCTATTGGTACTATGATCGCAACAATGATTATTATTGCAGCTACTTTTGCAATTATGCAAAATGCAAATTATATTATACAACAACAGAAAGATGCGAATTCTAAAATATTAGCTTATTTGGAAATAGGCGTATCAGACGATAAAGTAGAAGATATTCGTTCAGAACTAAGTGCTATGGAAGGCATTACAGAGTTTACTTATGCTTCTAAAGAAGAAGCTATTGAAAGAGCAAGAGAGATTAGTCCAATTTTAGTAGATGGATACACCGAGGAAGAGTTAGAGATTTTATATCAACCTTATTTTTCAATTACTTTTGAGGATATGGAAGCTGAAAAAGAAATCGTAGCAAAGCTTAGAACTTTAGATGGTGTGGGTAAAAATGAAGATGATGTAATAGTAAGTGAAAGTGCTAGGGACGCAATTAAAAAGGCAAAGACAGCACAAATTATATCGGCTACTTTATTGATTTTAATTGTAGAACTTTCGATTCTTTTGATTATGAATTCTACAAAGTTAATGTTATATGCAAAGAGAAAAGAAATTTCTATTATGAAATATGTAGGAGCAACAGATGGTTTTATTAAAGTTCCATTTATTATTGAAGGTGTTATTGTAGCATTTATCGCAGTTTTAGTTACTATGTTATTAGTATCATTCGTTTATAACCCAGTTAGCAGTATGATAGCTAAAACAACTACTTATCGATTATTAAGTTCAGGAGAGATTTTAGGAACTTTAACATTTATTTTATTAGCAGTTGGAGCAGGAATTGGAATAATTGGTAGTTCGTCAGCTATGAATAAATATTTAGATGTTTAGTTAGAAAGTACAGAGGAGGAAAAACATGAAAAGATTAATTTCTATTTTAATGTTATTGTGTTTGACAACGAGTACGGTATTTGGAGTTACCCAATCACAAGTAGATACAGCGAAAAGTAATTTAAAAAACGAGCAAGACAAATTAAATAGTGTAAAAAGCGAAGAAAAAGATATGCTTACTCAGATTAATAATTTGGAACAGACAATTAATTCTACTGAGGAACAAATTGAAAATGCAGAAGCAGAAATAAAACGTTTAGAGGATAGCATCGTAATTACAAAACAAAATATTGAGTATGCACAAAAAGAGTATGATGAAAAGTATGAATTAAGAAAAGATAGAATGGTAGCATATTATAAAAATGGTTCTACTTCTTTATGGAATCTAGCATATGATACAGATGATGCTACTGAATTTATGTATCGTTATCGTTTAATAGATAAGATTGTAGATTATGATACACATTTAATTGAAGATTTGAAAGCAGATAAAGAAGAACTGGAAAAACAAAAAGAACAATTAGAAAAAGATGTTACGAGATGTGCAGAATTAAAAGATTCGCTAGAAGAAAAAAGATTAGCATTAAATGAAACTAAAGAGCAAAGAGTAGCTTACCTTGATGGGTTAAAACATTCTCGTGAAGATTTGGAAAAGTCAGTTGATAAATTAAATGCTGAAGCTAAAGCATTGGAAGCAGAACTTGCTAAGACATCTTCTAATAGTTCTACAAAGTATGCAGGCGGTTCTATGACATGGCCTTTACCAGGATATTATATTATTACTTCTCCATTTGGAAATAGATTACACCCAATTTTGAAAGTATGGAAACTACATACAGGTGTTGATATTGCTGGTTCTGGTTGTAATGGTGCTTCTGTAGTTGCAGCTAATAGTGGTACAGTTATTAAAGC
>CANQLS010000140.1 GCA_947624765.1 uncultured Clostridia bacterium | reverse complement strand
TATAATTATATACCTTTATGGGTATTAATAAGAATATTATCTTTTGGAAAAGTTTCAAAATTTTATAGTTTTATGAAGCAAAAGGAGCAGAATAGTATAGCTAGGAAGTTTAATATTAGAAGTGAAACGTTGAAGACATATTTAATAAATTTAGGTAATGTACGAAATATATGTGCTCATGGTGAAAAACTATATGATATTATATTAACTAAAAGAATAGGTATTACTGACTATCATAGGAAGTTGAAGTTAATAAATAATAAATTAAAAATAGCTTATGCTACAAGAGATTTATTTTCAATAGTTATTACTTTGAAAATATTACTGGAAAAGAAACAATTTAGAACATTTTATAATGAAATCATAAAGAGTATTAACAATTTAGAAAAAGAATTAAAAACAATATCTATTGATAATGTTTTATATAAAATGGGATTTCCTAAAAATTATAAAAGCTTGAGGTAATAATTAATAGTGAATAGTTGTGTATGGATTAGATTATAACGATACAATATTATTCGCTATTTTTCTTGTAAAAAGTATTTACAAATTTTGTGGCTTTGATATATAATCAAGTTAGAAGTTTTAAGTAAGGAATGAAGTAAGTTGAAGTACAAGAATTATTATAAGATTTTGGAACTTGAAAACGGTAAAGTAACGGAAGAAGATATTAAAGTTGCTTATCGAAGACTTGCTAAACAATATCATCCTGATAGAAATCCGAATGATGAAATTGCAGCTGAACGTTTTAAAGATATTAATGAAGCGTATCAAGTATTAAGCAATGAAGATACAAAACGAAAATATGACAGAGTTCATTTTGCTTATCGTTTGAAAGATGGTTTCCAATCAAAAGAAAATATTGATGTAGAAAATGGTTTTAAAGATTTTGTGGGCATGTTTTTAGGTAAACAGTATGAAAAGAACATACAAACAAATATTGATAAAAATCAAAATAAAAACATGCCAATTCCAGGTGATGATTTAGAATCTGAAATGGAAGTTACATTGGAAGATGCTTTTTTTGGTGCTGAAAAAAAGTTAGCATTTCGCACTACAGATGGCAAGATGAAAACTATTAGTGTTAAGATTCCAAAAGGTATTAGGAATGAATCTAAAATTAGAATTCCTGAACAAGGAAAGCCTGGGAAAAACGGTGGAACACCTGGAGATTTATATATTAAAATAAAAATTGCAAAGCATGAAAAATTTAAATTGGTAGGTACTGATTTAGTAGTTGATTTACCTATTACACCTTGGGAAGGTGCGCTAGGTTGCCAGTTACAAATTTCTAATATAGATTCTGATATTTTAGTTACAGTACCAGCGGGTATTCAGTCTGGCGAAAAGCTTAGAATTGCTAATAATGGATATTTAGATGGTTATGGCGGACGTGGGGATTTAT
This sequence comes from uncultured Clostridia bacterium, assembly GCA_947624765.1. Classification (GTDB taxonomy): domain Bacteria; phylum Bacillota; class Clostridia; order TANB77; family UBA1234; genus RGIG4465. Next base: position 2,958 of record CANQLS010000140.1, on the reverse strand, counting down.
TAGCTGAAGTTAGGATTGTTATACCAAAGAATTTAACAGAAGAAGAAAAAAAATTATTTACAAAATTTAAACAAATTTCCCATTTCTCTCCTAGAGGTAATTGACATTTACATAATTATAGTGTATAATATTAATTGGTCAACACGAGAGAGGAAAAGGGAGAAAAGGAGTATGATTATGGAAGAATTTGAAGGAACTAATTTTACAATTATTGATCCGGAGAACAAGAAAACTATTGCATTTGCAATTAATAAGACAGAGGAAGAAGCCTTTTGCCTACAAAAGTTAGACTGTTCTATTGAAAATCAAAACGGTAAAATGAAAAAAACTTTCTTTTACAATGAACCACTTCCTGAAGGCACATCTAAAGATGTTGTACTTCTTACCGTTGGAGATGGTAAAGCAGTTTTAAATTCTGCAGTTTTAGAAAAAAACAAATTATATCTTTCTAAAACACCAACACAAGTTGAGTATAGAATGTTGTATAGCGATAAGCCAGCAGAATATACAGATATTAAATATACTCCTAGTTTAAAACGCCCGATTTCTATTGTCGACCCAGAACTTGGTGATGAAATAAAGCCAGTTTTGTATTATGATGATCAAGCTAACATGATTAAAGCAAAAATTAAGATGGCAGCAAATAAGTCTTATATTGCTTTAGAGGTTAGATAATTATTGAAGGAGGTTTTTAAGCATGGGGGCAAGTGTAGTAAATATAGCGTCGATAGGTCAATGTGGCAAAGTTGTTTATGGTTTTGCTAAGAAAGATTTGGATGGTCCTAACCAAGAATATAGAATTCCTGGGGAAATAGATATTCATGGAAATCATGATAAAGATATAGATGAACATTAATATCTTATTCAAGCCATGTTGCGTACAAAGGAGGAAGCCATAAATGAAAGAATTATGGAATAAAGGCAAAATACCAATAATTGTTATGGGGATAGTATTTATATTACTAGCCCTATTTCTCGTTCCTGCTACATCAAGAATTCAATATGAAGCAGGCGAAAAATTTTCTTTGACAAATATTTTTAAAGATTTGCCTACCGTATCGCAAGATATAGGCGGAAATTTGGGAGTTGCTTTCGGAGAAGCGAGAGATGTTTATTTTAATCAATTAAAATTTTTTGCTGTTGTCATTATAATTTTTACTATTGTTGTAATTGTTAAAAATAAGGGTGATCATGATTATAAAAATATTGAGCATGGTAGTGGTGATTGGGCAAAAAACGGAGAAGAATATAGTGTGCTTAGTAAAAGTGATGGAATGATATTAGCTTATAAGCACTATTTACCTGTTATCCCGACTCCACCTCAAGCGAAAAATGGTAATATTTTAATAATTGGTGGTTCTGGTTCTGGTAAATCAGCTTCTTTTGCTATACCAAACGCGCTTCAGATGTTGGGATCATATATATTTACAGATCCAAAAGGAGAATTATATGATAGGACAGCTGGTATTTTTAAGAAACATGGTTATGAAATACACGTTATTAATTTAGCAGATCCAAAATATAGTGATGGTTATAATCCACTTTCACATATTCGTGGAACAACTGATGTTGATATTATTGCAAAAATTATTTCACAAAAAGATGAAGTTGGTGGTAAAAAAGGAAGTGATCCTTTCTGGGATCAAACTTCAGAAGCTTTATTAAAAGCATTAATGTATTATATTTTATTAACAAGACCAGAAGAGGAACATTCACTTGCTAGTTGTTTAGCGTTAGTAAGGCTTGGTGGTGAAAGTGAAGGAGAAGATTTAAGAAATTTATTTATGCAACTTCCTGTGCAAGATCCTGCTAGAAGAGCTTTTGAAACAATACGTTTAGGTTCTGAAAAAACGTTTTCAAATATCTTAGTTTCACTTGCTGCAAAGTTGGAAGCATTTGATTCTGAAGAAATAGCAGCTTTGACAAGTACAAATACTATTGAGTTTGAAGAGTTGGCTACTAAGAAGTCTGTTGTATATTTTATTACACCAGAAAGTCATAGTACATATGATTTCTTAATGAATATATTCTTTTCACAGTTATTCCAAAGACTTTATGAATTTGGAGATAAAAACGGTGGCTCTTTACCAGTTCCAATGTTTTTGATTTTGGATGAGTTTGCTAATATTGGTAGAATTCCAAATTTTGAAAGAATTTTGAGTACATGTCGTTCCAAGAAATTACATATCAGCATTATTTTGCAGAGTATCGATCAGTTAATGGAAATTTATGATGAAAAAGTAACAGAGAATATTATGGCTAACTGTAGTACGCATTTGTTTTTAGGAAGTAATGCACAAAAGACGTTAGAATCATTTTCAAAACAGCTAGGCGAAAAGACTATTTCAAGAGATAGTGTATCAAGAAATACAGATAAGGATTCTCATACAAGTGGTTATGGATATTCAGATCAAATTATGGCGAGGGCTTTGATGACTCCAGATGAACTTCGTAGAATGGACAAAAATGAATGTATTATTTTAATACAGGGTATGAGGCCAATTAAGGCTGATAAATATTGGTATTTTAAGATGCATCCATTATATAAAGAAGCAAAAGAATGTGAAATAAGCCACTTAAGTTCTGCAGAAACAAAACGTGGTGAGTATAGAATTACTAATGCATATGAATTGTTAGAAGATAAGAATGTGCCTAGTTTTGATGATTTATTTACTAATAACTTGAATAATAATATAGAAGCTGAAAAGCAGCCAATTGCAGAAGTTTCTACTCCTGCTCCTACTGGAAGTATCGAATCTAACGATTCATTTATTCCTGATGACTATGATATTCAAGCAGAATTAGAAAAGAAATTTGATGAATTATTTGGCCCAGCATCTAAAAAATAATTCTTTAAATGATTTATAAATTATAGGAGTGATTAATCGTTACTAGATAATGGTTTTATTCTAAATAATTCTTCAAAGCTATGTAAGCGCGTGTAGCGGCGGCCATTGG